>JAQBZS010000270.1 GCA_027622115.1 Planctomycetota bacterium
GTCTTGGGCAAGGAACTCCTTGAATTCGTCCGCCGAGATAACAATCACATCCGAGCCGTCCTCCCCACAATTGAAAGTACACCGAGGCGGCGCAAACAACGCCAACCCCAAGTGCGGCCCCGGCGGAAGCATCGGCGCACGGCACATCGTGCCATCTTCGATCGAAGACATATTCATTGAATGCTCCGACCGATCTTTATTCATTGATTCCAATCCGAAGTCTCGCTGCAGCTAATCACAGCTTGACAAAACAATTTCAAAAGCTCGCCGATTCACCGCCCAGTAAAAGAATTCACCCTGGCGCGAAGGGGTCAACATGGATAAGACGCACTTGTGATGCTGGCCGTGCAACTCGCAAATCCAAACTTCTTGCCGCGCTGCATTGGTCACAAGGGTCGCTTCCGAGATTACGAAATTGACGACATGGAATCGGTCACCATCTAACTGTATCAACGGTCGTCCCAATTCTGATCCAATAGTCACTCCGGACTCTTCACATTCCACCCACGCCCTCTCGGTCAGACTCATTTCGGACTGATCCGCTTCTCCATCACTCTCGATGGTCTTAATACGGATTGCCCCACACAAATCCCCGTCCTCGGTGCGTGACGCCAGGTCGGCCAAATGCATCCCGGCAATCTCGTCCCGGGACTCTATATCCCATGACTGCGGACAATGAAACGTGCAAAACTCGCCCATTTCAATCGTAGTTTGTTCTTCCACGTTGCCCGGCATCGGGTTGGTCACGCGAAAGGACGAAATCGCCAAGCCAAATTGGGATTCCACTTCCACGTAATGCGCTGAGGGGCTCAGGCACATTACAAAAAACAACATGTTTCCGTGAATCGTGGCGGATGAACGCGCGGTGTACTCAATGCGTTGAATCTCGAAGGTCATCAGTGAATCGGCAAAGTGGGTGGACAGGTCCTTCAGATCTCGCATGCGGCGTTCCGTCGAAACTGCGTACTGACGAATCCAATCGGCTGCGCGTACTTCACGAACCAATTCGACAGCCTGAATCTGTATCTGAAGAGTGTTCCCGTCCTTATCCTCAGAGCCGAACACCGCAAGCGGTTTGAGATGCGAGGTCGATAATTCCGGAGACGGCGCGCGAATCCGATCAACACCCCACCGCTTGGGGATAAGGATTCGATAGCTCAGCGCCGGATTTGAATATGGCTGGTCATTGATGACGAAAAACTCCCGTTGCAGATCATCCTCAGTGAACTCCTTGCCGATTGGTAGATCTTTATTAGCCATAGCATCATTCAGTTGCGTAATATGTGAATGTCCGGGCTCAGCTTCATTCGGGATTCATCAATAACGTCACTTCACACCGATGAATCCCTTAAACCCTGCCATTACCCCAGCTCCAAGTTTTCCGCCAAACTCGAGTTTACGGACGCCATCATCGACTTTGAACCCGCCTTCTATCTTGGCTGCGGCACCAATTCCCGCTTCACCCGCGACGCCGAGGACAAGGCCATGATCAAGCCAATCAACAGCACTGACATACTTCGATTGCGGATCAAAGAACCCAACGGCTCGACCAATTGTATTGTCGTAAAGTGTTTTCGGCGTAATGTTGGTCTGAGCCTTTCCTTCAACCTGAGCGACGACTGCCTCGACCCCAACTTTCGATTCAACTCCATAATTCTTGGAATCTTTGTAATATGCGGATAACGGAGTGAGTCTTGCGTCAACTGACAAGACCTCGTACTCAACTTTGCCTTCGAGCAGGCCTTTTGCCGTTGTTCCCTTGAATTGCCCTTCGATGACTGCGGCTTTATATCGCAGATTAATAACGTCGATGCGGTGTTCGCCCTCAAGCGGATCGTAGCTATACCCGCTAGACTTGGTTGATTCCTGGTGGCCCACGCGAAGAAAGTTATCGTCACTTCCAAAGTAAAGTGAGTCCTTTTCCGAAGTTTTGGAGACTTTAGCATCAATCGCTACATCGAGCTTCCATTTGCCGTCGTCCGCTTTTGCGTCACCCAACTTCTTCAACGTCGGCATTTCCTTGCGTCCATCAATGAACGTTTCGATCTTTGGCGTCCAATCTGCACCCTTTGCATTTCGGCGTGCCGCTTCTTCCCGCCCATCCTTCAGGAGACATGGAATGCACGCCGTTGAGTCAGGACCACCATCAAACTCGTCAACAACTGCCGCATAGGTGTCGCGAACTGCTGTCGCAGTTGCATTAACGGCATCGACAGTTCTGTCTGCAACTTCGTGAGCTATCTCTTTCGCGGCATTCTTGGCAGAGTCAAATTGTTGCGAAGCGACATCGGTCGCATTAGCAGTCCACTGTTTTCCTGATTCGTAGGCGTCTGAAGCCTTGCTTTTCGCGTTCTGCCACAGCTCCGCTGCCTCATCGACACCGTCCCGAAATCGCTGATTCGTGGCGTCTCGAAAGTCGCGAAAGTGATCACCCCAACCCATCATCTTCTCACAGATTTGAGAACTGCGTCTCGGCCCATTCACGCAACGCGTTGACCTTGTCGTCACACGACTCATTACGCTTAAGAATGGCGTTTGCTTCGGGAAATTCCACATCAAAGTTGCGGCCGAACAGCCAGGCAGACGTCGCAAATGTTGCCAGACTTCGTTCTGACTCCAGTTCGTAGTGTTTTGCCTGCGGGAACAGTTGCCGAATTTCGTCTCGCAGGTTTTGATGCGCCATCGCCGCCGCATCTTCGAATCGCTGAGACAATAGGACTGCGATTCTCGAAGCGATGTTGAATTCAACACGCTCATCCAATTTTGCCATCTGATGTTGGCGAATATTCATCATCGAGAAAACTCACTTCAATCATTTACAAGACTCTATTTTGACCAACACGGGGTGTGTCACGTGCGTTTTTCAAGCCGTTTTCGGCGGCGCTCGGCCACGCGTTGCGCCATCGTCGTGGGTTTCTTATTGGCTTTCGCACAATTCTGGACAAACGGGCGCGCTCCGCGCCGGGCTCGTCGCATGGCCTTGCCTTGCGGTGTACTCGCCCCGCCCATCCCGGATTCGCCAATCATCACCGTCGGGCACCCCGCCACGACGACTCCGCCGTGGGCCGTGTTGTCTCCCAAGCGCGCGGCTGGCATGTTTCCGATGATCACCGTGGGCGAGCCTTTGGCGATTGTGTCTGGGGGGCCCGTGCAGATCGCCATGTCGCCGACTCGGGCGGCGGGCATCATGCCGATGAGCACCGTGGGCTCGCCCTTCGCAACCGGGCCTCCGACGTGTGGCACCGGGCCGGGATTCACCATGGGGCACGTATGCATGTCGCTGATGCGGGCGGCGGGTGGCATGTCAGGATCTCGCCTTTCGAGAGTACGTTTGCAATTCGCCGTCATCGTCGAGCATGACGAAGTCGTCGATCGGGCCGAAAAACTCGTCCAATTCTTCTTGAGTGCAAGTCTCCAGAAACGTCGGCAACAGACGCGGGTCGTAGAACCGAAAATACATCTCGTTGCCGTCGGGGTCGAGCACCATCAGGAAGCGGCGGAAATGTTTTCGAACGTCGGGGAAGCTGGCATCGGTGATGGCAAAGATCCCCCACGGATTGTCCCAGAGTTCGGCGATGAGCCACGACAACAGTGGTTCGTCCACGATTGCCAGGTACGGGGCAATGGCCGAAAAGTCTTGTTCTGCCTGTCCGCGGTAAAGCGAAATGGATTGATCACCGAGTTCCTCGACCTTCTCGGGAACGCGCGGCTCGTCGCACGCATCCAAAACGGCGTACACCGTGCCCGGACGCTCGGCGATTCGGTCTCGCAGCGATTCGAGCGGCAGTGGAGTCGCCAGGATGAGCGGTGATGTGTCGGTTGTGGGCATCGTAAATCAACGGGTTCGAAACTTAACTTGGTTGCGACAATTCCGCTTCAGGTGCCGAAACATTGAGACCAAGCTCGCGGAGTTGCTGCTCCAGATCCGGGTGTCCGAAGACTTGCCAGACGTCGTCTCCATCCGGATCCTCGATCAAGATTGCTGTTTCGTTGGGCAGAATTGGGCCAACGACAGAATCGTCCGAGTTCTCCAACAATTGGCCGAGAACCGAAGGCCAACAGTAACCCGCGATTCCCGCTCCTTGCCGGGTCGGCGAATTCGTCAAGGACTTGCGGAGATGCGCCAGGAATTCGTCCGGATCCTTGTTCCCGAAAAACGTGACCATGGCGTCTTGCCCCCAGGATTCGTCAACCAGCGCATTCCACGCGGGACACTCTGCGGGATCGATGATCCGCGGCGACAACTCGCGCGCCACGTGCGGGGCGAGTGAATCCATCAAGAAGGGTGCTGATTCCAATTCCTCCGGCACGCCGCCGAGACGGTTGAAGTCCGCGACGAACATGAACTTGTACCAACGCGACAATCCTTGAATCAGCGCGGCTGGCGAAACTTGTTCCGCCGAACCCTGAAACAATAGCGCGCTTGAATAGCAGTCGTCTTTGTGAAACTCCCCCACGAGTCGCGATCGGGTCAATTCGTCGGCGATGAAACCGTTGTCGAGGGTTGCGAACATCGATTCTGGAACCGTATCGATTCCGGCGGCACCTTCGTCTTCCAGATGCACGACAAAGACCGAGGCGCCGGCTTCAATTTCATCACCCTCGCACAATTCGATCTCCGAGCCGTTTTCGACCGGATCACCGTTCACCGACGTGCCATTGCGGCTATTCATGTCCGCGAGCACACAGCGTCCCGAGTTCAGGTTGAGGACGAAATGGATGCGCGACATGCGGCGGTCCACGCCTTGCGTGAAATCCGACCAATCTCCCCGACCGACTTCTCGAGTGCGCCCGGCATTCAGATAGATGTCGCGGCCCACATACGGACCTTCGATCACTTTGAGAATGAGTTTCATACCACGCTCCGACATCCACGAATAACAGAACGAATTCTCTCAAGAGAACCAGGATCTCGCGATCGATTTAGTCCCGTGACGACTTGTGACCGGTTTTGGAATCGAACGCGACTGCGGGATCATCGGGTTTGGCGCGTTGCGGATCCTTCGGCGAGGCCGGCTTGCAACCCTTCCCGGAGCCTGCCGATCCGCCGCTGTTGATTTTGACCATGGTCCCTTGGATGGTCACGCCGCCAGGTCCGATGTCCACGAATCCCCCCGGCCCCTTCAGCGAAATCTGCACCCCAGCTTCGATGATGACCTTCATTCCCGCCTTGATATGGACCTCGCCCGCCGAACCCGCTTGCATGGCGATGTCGCCACCCACTTTGTTTTGCTGATCACCGCCAACGGTCAGCGAATACGTCCCGTCCGTCTTCTGGCGATGGTCGCCCTGAATCTGCACGTGGCTATCGGCTCCAATCAACTCGGACTTTTGCTTCTCGACCACGAGATCGAGATTGCCGCCATCCGGATTCTCACCGTGACCAACCAACCACTCGACGCTGCCGTCGATGTGTTCGATCTGTGAACCCTTCACGTGAATGTGTTTGTCCTGATGAACGAGTTCTCGTTGGGAACCGCCCTTTCGCCCATCCTTTTCCCAGCCGATAATCTGATGGCGATTCCCCAAGATACGTTCCTTCGAGTCGTTCTTGACGCGGACATCCATGTTGTGCTCGGCATGTACGAACACCCGCTCGTCGCCCATCTTGTCCTCGAACATCAGCTCGTTGAATCCATCCCCGCCCTTCGATGAATTCGACTTGAGATACGTACGGGTCATATGTTGTGGCAGATCGTAGTGCGGCATCTGTTCGGCGTTGTAGACGCCGCCGACGATCAGTGGTCGATCGGGATCGCCTTCGAGAAACGACACCACGACTTCCTGGCCGATTCGAGGCAGCGCCACGAATCCCCATTGGCGGCCGGCGGAACTCTGAGCCGCTCGGATCCAGCACGAACTGTCCTCGTCTCGCTTGCCTTCGCGGTCCCAGTGAAACTGCACTTTCACCCGACCGTAGCGGTCGCAATAGATTTCTTCGCCGGCCGGCCCCACGACCACGGCCGTCTGCATTCCCTGAACGACGGGCTTGGGTGTCAGGCGACTGGGCCGGAAGACGACGGAAACCGGAATACAGCGGAACGAATTTCGATACTCTTCCGCACTCTGCCAGCCACTTTCATAACCGGCCGATTCGCTGCCGGAATGATGGACCGACATGATCACGTACGTTAGTCCTTCTTCCGAAGCCGACCGATGTCTGCCGACGGTGAAGCGTCCTCCGGGTGCAAACGTGCGACATTGACTGGTGCCTTCGACAAGGTCATAGCCTGCTTCTTCTTCTTCCATCCGCAAACCAACCAGACCAATCCCATCGCCTTGATTCTCGTACAAGCCGGGATAGTCGTAGAATTCGTACTTCTTGTTGTCCGCGACTTCGACAACCGTCGATGTGTCGGATTTAAGGTCGGTGCTTGGCGTTTCGAAATTGTAGTCCGTATGGGTCCAGTGGCCCGAGCGATAAGCGTATTGATGCTGCCACCCGGTCAAGTGGTCGGCGAGGTGGGTCGACGATTCGTCGCGCGGAAAATCGACAACCGATTCCTCGCAGTCAAAATACGCAAGTGGCACGTCTGAAATCACGAGCACATGGTTGTCGTCTTCGTGCCTGAAGTAGTAATAGATGCCCTCTTCTTCCATGAGTCGTGACACGAAATTGAAGTCCGTCTCGCGGTATTGCACGCAGTACGTTCGCTTGATGTACGACCGGTTCAGGAGCGTCTCGTATCGCGAGGCGTCGAAACCGAGATCGTTGAAGATTTGCTCGATGATCTCGGGAGCGGTCATTTCCTGAAAGATGCGACAGTCGGAGGTCCGAGTCAGAAACCAAAGCCACGGCACAATTTCGGCACGGTATGCACGTCGCCCGTCTTCGACTTCATCACCCGACACGAATCGCTTGACGATTCCATGAAACCGCCGCGGATCGCCGTCCTGACGCGCCACTCGGAAGCCGATTTCCTTGCCCACGATCTCCTTGGGATTGACGCGTCCGTCATCGGACAGCATTTCCAATTCGAAGTTAAACAGCCCAGAGACTTGTTCGTGGCCTCGGAACGCTGTCAGTAATAACACGTCATCGCCAAGCGGCGTGGTGACGGCGAGTGTGCGTGCGGCCTGCGTTGTCGACATCCGGTATTCTCCAGCGAGCTATCTCGTCATGCGCCAAAGTCCATGCTAGCGTCGCCAGGTTTGCGGCACTAGCAAGGTGGTCAAACGGATGATCACATTCACAGTCGCGAAACATTTCGAGTAGTTGACGATTGGCCCATCGCGTCCGGTTTGGATGTGCTCAGCTTTCCCGCCGCCTTTCTTGTCCGATCTTCCAACAGCTTTGGGGGGGGCACGATGGCGTTGGCGGGAAAAGGGAGCTGCCGCCTTCGCATTGGCGGGAGCGTTGATCCCCGGCGGGGCCAACAAGGCGGCCAAGCACGGCAGCGGGATCATTGGCAAGGTCGGTGCTGGTTTCAAAGGCGCGGGTAAGTCCATCAGCCGACACACAGCCTGTAATGCTCCGACAAAACTTGGACGCGGAGTCGGCAAGGTCCTCGGTCGCTGCTTCACGGGCGACACGTTGGTCATCATGGACTATGCCGATGTGCCAGCTGTGTCCGAGATCGCCGCATTTGGTTTTGCCGATCTCCCCTCGAACAACGAAACACCTGGCGATGGCTGGGCTCGCGGGTTGGGGATAACCTGCCTGGTAATTGGGGGCCTCGGCAGCGTGCGACAGCAACGCAAACCCCATCGAGAACGAGAAATGCAAATGCACGACCAACTCTTCGCGGATCGAGCCTTGCCAGATTTGCTCACCAAAGTTGGCGAGTCGCGTGGCGTAGGCTTCCAGCCTGCGATAAACGATGGTGGAAAACTTGACGCCGTGGCCGCTGTGGTGGCGAATCGTAGCACAGACTCACGAAACGACCTCGAATCGGGTGCTGATGTCGTTCCGATGGGCGGTCGTGGTGAACTGTCGGGCTACGCCCCGTTGGCGGCTGATTCAACAACCAGCAGTTCACACACGCCTCGCCGAATCATCGCTCCGTCGACATTCAACGCGGTCTTCGGAGTCGAGCCCATGGCCGCGTCGATCGGCGGTCATGACAGCCTGGCCGGTGAAGCGGGCGACGACCTGCTCTATTGCCAGTTCGGAGACGACACGTTCTTGTTCACCGGCAGCAGCCTCGGAGCCGACTGGCTCGCGCGGCCCGTTGGGCACTGCGGTTAAACGAACATCGCGTCGCCGTCATTTATCGCGATTTGAGCATCGGAATGTTGTTTCGGGACTGTTCCTTACCGCAAGTTGATTGACAATTTCCCAAACCGAATAATCGAACCCAGTCGGCTGGGTGGTAGTGCTGGCGGCGCG
>JAQBZS010000271.1 GCA_027622115.1 Planctomycetota bacterium
CGTCTGGATTTCGATTTTCGATTCTGCAGCGAGTATCACCCGATATGGAAGCGGGCGACGTCATTCGTTTGGAAGCAACATGGAAGCAGCGTTTGCATACACGTCATCCGCACGGATTGAACGATAACTAGATTCGCGATCATTCAAATCACGGAATGATGTGGAACGCGCCTTTGTGTTTGTCGGCCATCTTTTGCAGGAAGTTGTGCGCCTTCCAGATCGCTCGGGCTTTTGTGAATTCGAGCTTTGATACGGCGTTGCGAGCGGCGACGTTTTTGTCCTGGTCGATCAAGTCGTACGCCTTAAGCATCGCTTCGCTGAACGTCTCTTTGAACGCGAACGTATGCACGACCGTGTGCTTGGCGGGCAGCTTGAGCAATTCTTGTTCGATGCGATATTCGAACGAACCGTCTGTCAAGAAATAGATGACGTCCGGGTTCAGGTTCATCGCGAGCTGAATCGCGCTGACTGGCTCGGTGTTGCCGATGGCTTTGACCTTGCTCGCCCAAGTCAAGTAGTTCTGCTTCGAGGCGTCGGTCGCCTGGGCCAAACCAGACGCCGGCATTGGGATCGCGGTGTCATTGAAGAAAACGATGAAGAACTGCATCTCGGGATTCATCGTCGCGACCGAATTGACCAGTTCGATCTTCATCCGCTTGAACCGGCTCTTGGCTTCGCTGTCGTGAGGGTGATTCATGCTGTCGGAACAATCCAGCACGAACACGAATCGCTTGCCGATCGCGGGCAATCCAAAGAACGCGCCGGCACCATCGCCCTGCCCTGCCCCGTTGCCAGTTCCGTCTCCGCTGGTGGCGATTGATCCGACGGCCGACCCGAGAATATCGACCTTGCGAGAGACATCCACATCGCTCCACGGTTGGCTCGCGGCGTCGGGCGACACAAGCGACTGTTGAGTGACCGGAAGTTTCAAATCCGTGCGAGCGACCGCCGCCGAGTACGGAGTCGCGATCGACTGCCCTCCCGCGTTCAGTTCGTGAGTCGATTCAGTCGGCACGGCTTTGAAATCGTCCGTGACTTCGAGCACGGGCAGTTCAGGCGGTTCGTCGAGCAGCAATCCGGAAATGACAGGCGCATCGCCGCTCGGGATCGCCACACAAATCAACGCGAGCACGATCAGCACGGCCACGTGTACCGCCGACGAAAACAGCATCGAGGCGCAACTGCGACGAAGCAACGTCGAACCAACTGCCGAGCGAGCCGGAGACGTTCCCGCGTCGGCGGGGTCGGTTGTTAAGGTCGGCTCGAGGCCACGTGCTGTGCTGGATTTCGTCAAGCAAATGCTTTCGACAGGACAAGACTAACACGGGCAGCTACGTAACTCGGACGGGCGCTTCAACACAGGTCCGGAACGGATCCGACGATTTGGTCAGTTGCAGAAGCCTACCTTGAAAACTCGCGAAACGCAAAACCCGAATTTGCAACTGACGATCGATGCAACCGGCACGATCAAGCCGATAGGAGACGACAATCGCCGCACTCTTAACTAACATCACGCCGGATACAGGTGACAAGCCGAGTCTGCATCGTGGACCGGCACGAGTTTCGGCGACACGATGTCAAATTCAAGCCTGAAGCGCCAGCGCGTTGATTTTGCCGCGATTCATTCTTCGGCGCTTCAGGCTTGCGCTTCTCGGCACCTGTCTTAGGCACTCCTCAACGCCCAATATGAACCGCATGTCTGATTCCACAAGCGACTATCAAGACGCGATTCGGCAGAAGCAATTTCTTGACGTGATCAGTCGAGACGAAGCTGAAGCCCGATTTCGTCGGCATTTGTCGTTTCGAAAAATCAGTACCGAATTCATCCCGCTCGCTCGAGCTGTTGGTCGCGTGCTCGCCAGCAACGTTGTTTCGACGATCGACGTTCCGGCTTTTGATCGCTCGAACGTGGACGGGTTCGCTGTTCAAGCGGCGGACACGGTTGGAGCGTCCGAAGAATCGGCGGTGCGTCTGACGCTCAATACCGAGATTCTGTCGCCGGGCGTCGCACCTCGACTTGAAGTCCGGAAGGGAACCGCAACACCAATTGCGACTGGCGGCATGGTCCCTCGTGGAGCCGACGCTGTCGTGATGATCGAACACACGGATGTCGAAGTTGAGATCGGGGAGACGGCGAACGAAGAAGTGTCGCAGAAGTTGCTCGTGCATCGATCGGCTGCTTCAGGGTACATGGTGACGTTTGCCGGGACCGATATCGCGCGCGGTGAAACGGCATTGCGAGCGGGTCAGCGACTGACTTCTCGTGAGATTGGAGTTCTGGCGGCGCTGGGACTTGAGGCCGTTGAAGTTCGCAAGCGTCCGAAGGTGGCGGTGATCTCGACGGGTAACGAAATCGTCGCACCGGGCGAAGCGTTGCCGATGGGCTGCGTCTATGACTCCAACGCGGCGATTTTGTGTGCGGCCATTGAGGAGTTGGGTTGTGAACCGCTCGCAATGGGTACGGTGCGAGACGACGTCGAACGGCTGCGCGAGATCGTCGCGGCCGCGATGGATTGCGATGCGATCATCCTGTCGGGCGGGACTTCGAAAGGTGCTGGTGACTTGTCGTATCAAGTCGTCGCGGAATTGAAGAACCCGGGCATTGTCGCTCACGGGGTCGCACTCAAACCGGGCAAGCCGATCTGCCTTGCAGTGACCGATGGAAAACCAGTTGTGGTCCTGCCTGGATTTCCGACGTCGGCGGTTTTTACGTTCCACGAATTCGTCGCGCCGGTGCTGCGAGAACTCGCCGGATTGAAAGCCGAGCGTTACGAAGAGCTGCAAGCCACGTTGCCCATGCGACTGAATTCGGATCGAGGCCGCACCGAATACGTGCTGGTCAGCCTGGTGCAAGGCGAGCACGGCCTGACCGCGTGGCCGATGGGGAAAGGGTCCGGCTCGGTCACGACTTTTAGCTTGGCGGATGGATTTGTGACGATCGATCAACACGCCGAGTTTCTCGACGCGGGGGAGCAGGTTTCGGTCAAGGTGTTGGGCAAGGGTTTGGCTCCGGCGGACTTGGTTGTGATCGGCAGCCATTGTGTGGGGCTTGACTATTTGTTGGGCGAGTTGAGCCAACTCGGCTTCGAGTCGAAGGTCTTGCATGTGGGCAGCATGGGTGGTTGGAACGCGGCTAAGCGAGCCGAATGCGACATCGCCGGCGTGCATCTGATGGACCCAAAAACCGGAATCTACAACCGGCACCTGCTCAGCGAGTCGCTCACGTTGCAAGTCGGATACGAGCGGCAGCAGGGCATCGTGTTTCGACGCGGGGATGCTCGATTCGAAGGCTTGCCGCACGCGCAAGCGCTGGCCAACGCGCTGGCGGATCCTGAATGCACGTTGGTGAATCGAAACCCCGGCAGCGGGACTCGGATTCTGCTCGATCAATTGCTGAAGGACGCTCGGCCGAGCGGTTACAACGTCCAAACGAAATCGCACAACGCGGTCGCGACCGCCGTCGCTCAGGCACGAGCCGATTGGGGAGTCGCCATTGAGACCGTCGCCAACGCGTATGGCTTGGGCTTCATCTCAATTCAGGCCGAGCACTACGACTTCCTGATCCCAGCCAGCCACCGCGAGCGAGCACCGGTGAAAGCGTTCTGCGAATTGCTCAGCCAGGAACGAGTGCGGCAAGCCTTGGCGGACCTAGGATTCTCATGCCCACGCACATAGCCGAATTGATCGCGTACAAAGTGCGCATCCCGCTGAAGAAGAAGATCCAGCACGCTTCGCACACGCGCACGTGGACCGATTCGGTGGTCGTTCGGTGTCGGCTTTCGAGTGGCGTGGAAGGCTGGGGCGAGGGCCTGCCGCGCGAGTACGTCACGGGCGAAACCATCGACGACGTGTTCCCGCTGCTCAACGAGTCGGCTGTGAAATCGCAACTCGCCGGTCCGGTTGACTCGATCTCCGAGACGATCGGCTTGTGCGATCGATTTCAACTCGCACGACCCGACACAGATCGTCGCGAGTGTTTTGGAAACTCACTGCGGTGCGCAATCGAGATGAGCGTTTTGGACGCCGTTTGCCGGACTCATAACGTGCCGCTTGCGGAGATTACTCGGCAAGATCCGTGCGCGTTTGCCGTGCGCGGCGATTCGGATCGCGTGCGATACAGCGCGGCGATTACATCGATGAAACCGTGGAAGCAGAGACTCAATGCGTGGCTGATTTGGCTGCACGGGTTTCATCAGACCAAAGTGAAAGTCGGCACGGCAGGAATCTCGGACGTCGATTCGCTGGCTCGCATTCGGAAAATCATCGGGTCGAAATCGACATTCGCATCGACGCTAACGAAGCTTGGAATTGCGACGATTTGCCGAAGACGCTCGAGCCGTTGCGTCCCTTTGCAATCAGTTCGCTCGAACAACCGGTGGCACACGAAGCCGTTGCTGGGCTTGCGAAACTGCGCGGCCGAATCGGGCTTGACCTGATGCTCGACGAGAGCCTGTGCAGCTTGGTCGATGCTCGACGCGCGATCGAGTTTGGGCTGTGCGACTTGTTCAATATTCGGATTTCGAAGTGCGGCGGTTTTTTGAATTCGCTCAAGCTGGCGGCGTTGGCTCGGCAAGCGGGCCTCGGTTATCAACTCGGTTGCCAAGTTGGCGAGACTGGCATCTTGTCGGCGGCAGGACGCCACTTCGCATCGTCGGTATCCGACATTCGCTACGTCGAAGGTAGCTACGATCAGTTCTTGGTTCGGGAACGGTTGACGGTCGAGAACCTGACGTTTGGCCGTAAGGGCCTGGCTCCGGCAATCACGCGGCCGGGACTAGGAGTCACGATCGACGAACGAGCGTTGGCGCGTGTCCCCATCGACTCGCTGCATGTGCCGATTTCATGACGCCCTTCTGGTCCGTCAATTTCGCGAGACTCTGGGTTGCGGTTATCATTTGCGAGCCTCTTCAATAAGGAACCAACATGTTGAGACTCAGAGCTTGGATTAGCGTGGGCGTGTTGATGATTTGTGCGAATCCGTTGTTGGCTGACGAAGCCGATGCGAAACGCAACGGGCCGTTGACTCATGCTGAGTTTCTAGAACTGCACAAGGAACTTCAGCCAGCAGACGAGCCGTGGCGAACGATCCCCTGGAAAATTGCTTTGTTGGACGCTCAACGCAGCGCGGCCGAATTGAAGCAGCCGATTTTCATCTGGGCGATGGATGGGCACCCTCTGGGCTGTACCTGAAACAACGGTGTGCTCGACCGTGAGTCGACATTCGCCCAACCTGAAATCGTCAAGCTTCTGAAAACGAGTTTCGTGCCCGTCGCGATCGATCAGGCGTATCAGCGACGCCAGCAAGACACCGAAGGCGATTTCTATCGCAAGATTGCCGGACAAGGCCCGCGCAGCAACTTCAACGGCACGACGCAGGGGTTTTACATCGCAACCGCAAGCGGAAAACTGCTGCTCTACAACAACAACCGCGACCCGGAAAAAGTCTTGCGGTTGATGCAGCAGAAACTCGCCGAGTTCAAAGCGAGCGGCGAAGCCGGCGCCGACACGGCTGGCATCAAAGCGTCCAAAGTTGACGAGCGATATCAACCCAAGCCGCCGGTCGGCGGACTGGTCGTGCGGGTCCGAGCCAAAGTACTCGACGGTTACGAACCGACTCTCGACCCGTGGCAACGGATTTTTCAGACGTCGATGTCACGCGACAATTTGTGGCTTTCGAAAGCCGAACACGACGCGCTCGTGGGCGGCACGATTCCGCAAAGCCTGCAACAGAGAATCGCTATGTACCACCTGGTCGATAACACACGCGGCGAACCTCCGATGTGGAATGAGAAGGAACTTCGCAAGATCGACATGAAAATCACCGACGGAAAAATCAGCGGCGTTGCTCACTTGCAAGCGGCCAAAAGCGAACGAGGCTTCGAGGCGAATATCGTTGGCGAAATCGAAACGAAAGACGGCAAGGTGACTCGGCTCGACTTTGTCGCTAAGGGCGACTTCTGGGGCGAAGGGCAGTTCACGAAGAACGCTCCGAAAGGTCGATTCCCGTTGGCTGTGTCGTTCACGATCGCAGACGGCACCGACGTAGCGGATCAGATTCCGCCTCAAGCGTCGCGCGGTTGGGTCCGAGGGTACATTCAAGAGTAACTGCCGATGCTCGTGGCGAAGCCCAAAGTAGCCATCACGCTCCGCGTGATGTCGCCCCAGTGAGTAACCATCATCGCTCCGCGTGATGTCGCCTCAGTGTAGCCATCATCGCTCCGCGTGATGTCGCCCCAGTGTAGCCATCATCGCTCCGCGTGATGTCGCCCCAGTGTAGCCATCATCGCTCCGCGTGATGTCGCCCCAGTGTAGCCATCATCGCTCCGCGTGATGTCGCCTCAGTGTAGCCATCATCGCTCCGCGTGATGTCGCCTCAGTGATAGAGGTAGGAAGGACCGATTGGTTTCGGTCCCCTCCCTCCAAACCGGACGTGCGGATCTCCCGCATACGGCTCTCCGGTTGATGGTCTTACCTCGGTGAGGATTGGATGGCCGCTGCATGGGCTGCTTTCAGGCTGAATAACCCCTGCTTGGCAAAGAATTGATTCGGCCAACGCTGATTGTCTCGGCCTTTCGCCATGCCACGTCGTTTGCTGCGTTTGCGAAGGATGCTTCGCAATCGCCGACGCAGCCAGCCGTCTTCGTCCGAGAAGTCGGTCGCGTAACTGCTGTGCTTGAAGTACTCGAACCAACCGCGCAACGATTGATTCACCTTCTGGATGATGCTCGGCAAGCTCTCCCCCGAGGTCCGCTTGGTTTTCTCGCGAAGGATGTCTTTCAGCTTCTGGCGACTCTTATCGCGAGGCCAATGTTTGGTCCCGCAAAACGTGTACCCCAGAAATGAAAACTCTTCCGTCCGTGAGTCAACCAACTTCGTCTTCGTCGGGTGCAGCGTGAGTCCCGCAGCCTCGGTCCAGGTCCGCACGAGGTCGAGCGCTCGTTGAGCTGCTTCCATCGTTTGGCACAGGATCACGAAGTCGTCCGCAACGTCTCCGCTCACCGGCGGCAAATGACCGTCGTCCAGCGGTACCTCGCCGTCGTCCAGCGGTACGTCGCCGCCGTCCAGCGGTACGTCGCCGCCGTTCGTGGGTACGTTGCGACCATTCGCTCGCACGTCGCAACGCTTCGCGGGTCCGTTTCAGCCGTTAGTCGGTACTTCGGAGCGGATCGCTGGCTTCCCGATTCCGTTCGCGGGCACGCCGGCTTCGTTCAGCGGCACGTCGGAGGCGTTCGCGGGTACGCCGGAATGGTTCGCTGGTACGGCGGAATGGTTCCCGGGTACGGCGGAATGGTTCCCGGGTACGACGGAATGGTTCCCGGGTACGACAGAATGGTTCCCGGGTACGACAGAATGGTTCGCCGGTACGGCGGAATGGTTCCCGGGTACGGCGGAATGGTTCGCCGGTACGGCGGAATGGTTCGCCGGTACGGCGGAATGGTTCCGCCGTGCGGGCGGGGAGAGCGGAAATTCGCCTAACCCATTGAAATGCCAGACTTTACCGCGATAATCCGTACTCTGTCATCCGGCGGTCGATGCGGCGGCCCGAACAGTTCTCACATCCTCACCTCTGAAAGGCATTCTCATGGCCAAGCAAGACTACATCCCGAACCCAGACGCTGGTCTGGTCGCCTGGCACGACAACTTCAATACGCAAGTCGCCGCCCTCGCCGCGACGTTCGGGCTGGTCGCGGCGGATACCGCAGCCGTGGCCGCGACGAACACCGATCTGCACGCGAAGTTCAACACTTCGCAGGCCGCCAAGGCGACGGCTCAGGCCAAGAATACGGAGAAGTCCGCAGCGTTCGCCGCCGGAATCAGCAGCTCGCGAGCGTTGGCCAAACGAATCAAGACGCATCCCGCCTACACGGCGGCGTTCGGACAGCAATTGGGAATCATCGGCCCCGAAGACACCACCGACCTGACTCAAGCCAAGCCCACGCACAAGTTACTCGCCGTGACTCCCGGTTCTGTGACGATTGGTTTCAACAAGAGCGTCTCCAGCGGCGTGCGACTGCTCTCGAAACGCGGAGCCGAAACGGCGTTCACGTTCCTGGCCATCGACACCGAATCGCCGTACATCGACACGCGAGCCAATCTGGTTGTCGGCGTTCCCGAATCGCGCCAGTACCAAGCTCAATATCTGATCGGCGATGAACCGGTGGGAAATCTGAGCAACGCCCTGAACGTCACCGTGCCGGGCTGAGGACTTGGAACGGGATGGTTCCCTCCAGAGCACTTCGCGGCAGGGCCGGTTGGTCTCCGGCCGGGTCCGCCGCACAAGAAACTCGAA
>JAQBZS010000272.1 GCA_027622115.1 Planctomycetota bacterium
GCTCGGCAGTCAGCACACCTGAGCCAATCACCAAGCGAACTTCGGACGGGGAGTTGTAGATGTAGATCTCGCGAGCGGCCGGCAACACGATCCACACCTGCTCAACACCCAACTGGAAGTACTCGTTCTTCTTCTCGATTTGGTCTTCAAAACTGTTCGATAGGCTAAGAATACGAGCATCAAGCCTCGCGCTGAACGCGGATGCGGTTCGTCTTGACCGAAATTGCGTTTTTTCTGACAGTCCCGCGTCAATTCTTCGGCGGACGACTTGTTCGGAAAGGATGCCGTCATGAAACGCTGGTTAGCGTGTACTGCAATCATTGCTTATCTCGGCGCACTCGCGTCCGGGCTTGCGGCCCATACCCTATCGACGGGGGCGTCCGCCCATCCCGCCATGTACTTCGTGGTGTGGGATATGTTCTGCGGTTGGGGTGCGTATTCGAATCGCACGCACATCATCGCCGAAGGAGCCAGCGGGACCTACTACGACATCACTGCCGCTCCCTGGGGTGATTTCAAACCGTTCGGTTCCGTTTCGCGACACAATTACGACTTGTTGGGAATCCACTTGCCGCGAGTCGCCAACAACGTGCTGAAGCATACGCAGCACGAACCGATCACTCGGGTGCTGGTGATCGAGGAACTGTGGCCCAAAAAGTACAACCTGCGCGACGACATGTGGGCCAAGCTGCACAACACTCCCAAGGACGTGCATTCCTATTACAACCTGTGGGCGGTGCTCGACGGCGACGGGCAACCCGTCAATGTCTATCCGAATTGGATCTCGAAGCAGGCGGTGTACAGCGTCTCGAACAATCCGCGTTTGCACCAAGAAGCTTCCGCGTCGCGTCCGTTCTTCACCAACCTTCAAAAGCCATGGTCGGCTGGATCGATTCGACCTCGATCGCCGTTGGCGAAGAATCTGCAGCCGAGTCAGATCCCGACTCTTGTCAAAGATGCCAAACCGGGTAACGGTATTGAAACAGTGAGCGGCGAAGTCCACCTGCCGGAGCAAAACGACATCCGCGTACCCGCCGCGAACTAACGGACGCGTGCAGCAACAACTCGATTCGTAGAGCTATCTGAAAAAGGGGTCTGACCCTCTCCGGCCTCAGTTTTTGCCGGGGTTTAGCGAGGCCTCCAAAGGGTCAGACCCCTTTTCAGATAGCTTCTAGCCACGCTCGCCAGAGCGTGGACTGTTGAAGGCGGAACCAAACCCACGCTCTGGCGAGCATGGCTACGGTCGTCAGAGCGTGGACTGTTGAAGGCGGAATCCAACCCACGCTCTGGCGAGCGTGGCTACGGTCGTCGTAATTGCACGCGATCCAACGGACCTCAGAACAGGCACAGGGACGGATCCCATGTCACACACTTCCAAACGACCTCGCACGCTGGTCGGTCGACTCGATCACTTCTTCTTCGCGAAGGAGGTTCCGTTCGGGCTGGCGTTGGTTCGCATCTGCTTTCCGCTGGCGCTCTTGGTACCGATGCTGCCGCGCTGGTTCCACGTACGCGAAGTCTTTTCGCTGGATGGTGCAACGGCACCGCTGACGATGCTCTATGGCTCGTCGATCTTTATTCCTGAATTGCCCGGCAGCGCGGCGGTCGCGATCTATTCCGCCATGCTCTTCGCCCTGTTGAGCATGTGCGTAGGCTGGCATACGCGTACATCGACGATCATCGCCGGGTTGCTCTATTGGTACTTCAACATGCTGGATGCGACCGGCACGCTCACGAAGTACTCGGCGATCGCCGTGGACGCCTTCGTGGCGCTGAGTCTGTGTAACTCGGGCGCGGTATGGTCGATCGATGCATGGCGGAAGCGCTCGGAATCGGCGATCCCCCAATTACCGGGATTCGCGTCCGGAATCCCACGCGTCGAGATGTGGCCCGCACGGCTCCTTCAAATTCTGATCGGAGTGACGTACTTCGGAGCCGCGATTACGAAGCTGCAAACTCCGCAATTCTTTACGGGCGATCAACTCCGGTATTGGATCCATACCCACGTGAATTACTCGCATCCCGTGGGTGAATTCATGATGCAATATCCGGCCATGTTCGTGGTGTCGGCGTACGGAACCATCCTGTGGGAAATCCTGTTTCTGTTTCTCGTGTTTCGACCGAGCGGCCGGCCGATCATGTTGACTCTCGGACTGCTGTTTCATGTGGGAACAAGCTTGATCCTTGGTCTGTATGTGTTTCCGCTGATCTGTCTGTCGCTCTATTTCGCCTACTTGTCGGAACGCGACGTCCAACGCATTGCCATCTTCGTTCGTCGCTTGAAGCGAAGCTGGGGTTGGCAGCGTGCTCGAAAGCCGAGCTTGGCCGGGCAAGTCAATCCGATTGCCGCGGTTTGGCGAGACCGAATTCGCCTGCCGTCACCGATGCTGTATGTCGTGTTGATTGCAGCGGTGGCGTCGTTCGGCGTGGAAGCCGAGCACCAGCTTGATCCGTACGGATTGCGTCGCAGCGAGGGGCCGCATGGATTGGAACCGATCGACGAAGCCGTTGTTCGCGAGATGGTGAATGCCTCGCAACGCATTCGGAACAAGGACAAGATCTTTTCGTTCGATGTCGGCAACGTCATGGTGGCCGGTATTCTGGCGAACCACCGCGAAACGTTTCGCGCGAACGAATTCGCGATCGCCCAAGTCTGCATGAATCCGCCGCACGAAGACATCTGGCTGCAATGCAATGTCCACGATCACGAAGGCCGGATCGTGCATCAAGAGGGCTACGTCGTCGCTCGCGAGCAGACTCGCGTCAACTTCGAGTTCAACCTGGGTCAGTGGCCGGCGGGCGAATATTCCATCGTGCTGCAAACGCGAGGCGAAGATCTCAGCCATCGCACGATCACCGTGCAACCGGACGGCGGAGCTGTGACCTTGACCTCTGGATCGGTCAGCAATCCGTAAATTTGTCGTCCGGCAACAAGTCTCGCACACGATCTTGGACGACAACGTACGCTCTCGCGAGAATGGCAATAGTCGTGTCCGGCAATTGTGGCAATCGCACGCGCCGCATGACCTGGTTCAGGCGAAACAGCAGCCGCTCCGGATCGCGATAGTCCCGCAAGAACTGCACCTGCCGAAACGCATCCACGAATGACGCCAAGCGTTCGGTTTGGGCGGTGCCCATCAAATTGACAACCGCCTGTAGATTCTCGGCATCGACGGTTTGCATGGCCGCGTAGTAGGCATCCAATCGCCCTGAATCCCGCTCGATCAACGCGGCGTCCAGCAACAACTCACTCGCGATATGGCCGAGAAAGCCCGGCCGAAATCCGTCGTCGGTGCCCAAGAGTTCCCGAAACAAAGCCGCCACGGCCTCGGTGACGTTCAAGAAACCCGGCGTCCGGTGAAACCAATCATCGTCGTGGAGATGTTGGGCGATACCGGCGGCAATCTCGGACGTCCGCTTGTTCGGGTGGTCGAGAAACGGCTGCACGCGTTTCAGGCGCATCCGAACTTTGCGATCCGCCACCGAGAGCAAATCGGGGACTGCGGTTCCAGCCAGGAACTCGGGACGGTCCACAAATCGAATGCCGTGAGCAGTAGTTCATGATTGAATTCTTCCCGGATCGCAAGCCGATCAAAGGGCTGCTGCGGCGATGTCGACAAAACAAAGAACTGGACGAGCGGCATCTGGCGGTTGGCCCGAGTACCTCGCAACGAGTTACAGAGCGTCGACCCAGACCGGGCTCGACCACGCCATCTGTCCGTTCTTTTGTGTGACTCGAACGTAGTACCAATCCGTGCGAGACGAATCCTCGCCGGTGTCTTGCCATCGAACCGCGGCGCTGGTGTCGCTCGGTCCCACGAGGCGGCCGATGATTATGCTCTCGCTGGTGAAAACGCCTGTGAACTCGACGGCATTGTCGTCCAACAATTGGCCGAACGAAGCCTCGCAACTCATTTCCGTCGGCGACCGCATGGCAATGACAACTCGCGAATCGATGGCACCTTCGATTTCGAGCACCACGGCTTTGGTAGGGTCTTCGCCGTAGCAGTTGACGCGTGACGTGGCGGAACAGACTCGTGCCGTGTTCTGTGACAGCAATTGCAGAGAGTCGCGACGGTCTTCGTCGAAAGGGGCGGCTTGGAAACACGGTGTGGCTCGCAAGATGCGACCATGCTCCACACGGATGTCGAAATCCCAATCGCACACGCGACCCAGATTCAAATCGGCCCACGGACCCCAACCAAATTGCACTCGGCATTTGGCGCGACCCGGCAAGGCGGCTCGACCGGTCGATTCGTCCTCGGGGAAGTGCCGGCGGATGACTCGACCGTTGCGAATCAATTCGATCATGCGGATTTCGTCTTGCGCATCGACGCGAACGTCGAGCTGTCTGTCGCGCACATACGGCAGCTCCGCGCCGAGTGGCTGGTCATTCAGTGTGCACTCCAGCGCGATGCGATCACCCGTGGCAGCCACCGTGCGACAGCTGCGGACGGCAT
Source organism: Planctomycetota bacterium (assembly GCA_027622115.1). Taxonomy (GTDB): domain Bacteria; phylum Planctomycetota; class Planctomycetia; order Planctomycetales; family Planctomycetaceae; genus JAQBZS01. Next base: position 4,461 of record JAQBZS010000272.1, read on the forward strand.
CCAGAATTGCGGCTCGTGAAAGATCCTCGGCCCACACCCCGACCACGCCTTCACCCCACGCACCCGGATAACCCAAATGGTCGTCGGTCGAGGCCACGAATCCGAATCGCAGCCCCTTCTGCAACTGGCGTTCGATGGTGTTCGCTGTGGATCGACCGCCGTTCGAATGGCGAATCATCGGGGCTGGTGCGTTGTCGGACTCGGTGCATCCGTGTTCAGAAAAAATCTCGACAACCGGCGTGGGTCCGCGACCGCCCGCCGCACCTCGGAAGTGGTGCCAGTTCGCTCCTCGCCAACCTTGCTTGTAGGCCACGTGGTGCGGGATGGCGAGCGCTTTTCGAGACTCGGCAAAGTCCAACAAGCGATCCGCGTGATCGGGCAGGAACAGTTCTTCCCGGCTTTCAGGAAAGATGACGCAGTAGTCGCCGAAGTGGCTCGAGTGCCATTCATAGCCCAGAAATGCCGCAAATTCACCGGGAACGTTGGCGGCTTCGATCATGTGTTGGGTCTGTTCCCAATGTTGCGAATGAGCTTCGAACCCGTGGACCCATTTCATGTGTCGGTCGCCGGGCATGACGGGCATGTCGTGCCACGCCGCATGACCCGTGAACGCGAAGAAGTCCAAGTGACCTCGAGCCAGATCGATGGATCGGGCCAGCGAGCCTTTCGCGTAGCCCACGGCGTTGTGATTGTGGAGATCGCCCCAATACAGCGTCCGGTCGGCCAGTCCGGTTTGCGTCGCACTCGCGCGGGCTCCGAGGCGATGGTCGCTTGAGATTGTTGGTGACATGGGGATCCTAGGTTTGAGTGGGATGGCAAGAGGTGGGAAGCGGTCGGAGAACTGAGATCGGCATCGAACTGATCTTCGACAGCGACTGCAACCGTTCCTCGCACGCGAGCCGTGGCCGCGCCGCCCCTTGAACAGTGCTTGCCGACTTCGATATCAATGGAGTCGCCCATTCCAACTCCGCTCAACGAAAGCCACGGCCATGTATCGTTTAGTTCTTGCCGCGTTCACCGCGTTTTGGTGTTGTGCTTCGAGACTCAATGCCGACGATGCTGTTGCGACCGTCGACGTCGTCAAACAGGCCATCGTGAAATCATTGCCGCTGCTGACCAAAGGAGCGGTTGGATCTTCTGAGAAGCGGAAATGTTTCACTTGTCATAATCACGCGCTGCCCATTCTGGCACTGGCCGAGGCGAAGTCGCGAGGGTTTGCCATCGACGACAAGGCCCTGGCGAGTCAGGTGCAGCATACGTTGAAGCACCTGGAAGGCGGTCGCGCGAATTATCTGAAGGGGAAAGGCCAAGGCGGTCGCGTGTTTACCGCTGGTTACGCCTTGTGGGCGCTCGACGCCGGCGGTCATAAGCCGGACAAGACAACTGCTGCCGTGACTCATTTTCTGCTTGAACACCAGAAGGACACGCATCACTGGCAGCAACGCAGTTCGCGACCGCCAACCTCAGACAGTGACTTCGCGGCGACCTTCGTGGCCTTATACGGCTTGTCGTCCTATGCCACGGACGAACAAAGTGACCGAGTCGACGCGCGAAACGCCGCCGTTCTGAAATGGTTGCTGTCGAAGAATCCCTCGGCGACCGAAGACCGAGTGTTTCGGCTCCGATCGTTGAACACGCTGGCCGCCGACAAGCAGGCCGTGGAGGAAGCCGTTGCCGAACTGCTCACGAGTCAAAGCACGGACGGCGGGTGGTCGCAATTGAAATCGATGGAGAGTGACGCGTACGCCACGGCAACCGTGCTGGTGGCCTTGTTGCGGGACGGCGGAATCGGGCCGGACCATGAATCCGTCCGCAAGGGAATCAAGTACTTGATCGATTCTCAGGCGGACGATGGAAGTTGGCATGTGACGACTCGAGCCAAGCCGTTTCAGACGTATTACGAGACCGGCTTTCCGCACAAGAAGGATCAGTTCATCTCGATCGCCGCCAGCAGTTGGGCGACTGTGGCTCTGCTGCTGACCGTCCCTGAGCCGATGAAATCAGCGATTGGCACGGATGATTCACCGTAAGGGGTGCCGAGGTCGTAGCATGGGACCATTGTCCCTTGCCCGCTCGAGACAGTGGTCCCAACCTACGGTCGAGTCGGATCAGAGCGCCTCGGGCAAGATTGTGAAGATCAACGTGTCACTCCAAGGGCTCAGTTCGCCATTGTCGCTGTAGGCTCGGACGGCGATGGAATATGTCCCCAACGGCAACGCGTTGGTTGTGGTGATCGAGGTGACGGTTAGGTTTCGCTCGTTGATTTCGATGCCTTGACCGCTGCGGCCTCGGAACAGGATTTCGTACTCGACGGCATTCGGGACCGACGTCCACGAGATGACCGGCGTCGTGTCGGTGGTCGTGTCGGTCGGTGTGAGAATCCTTGGGGTTTCCATCACGCTGAACGTCACGGCGGTACTCCACGGACTCGGCGTACCAGCGTTGCCGATCGCCCGCAGCTTGGCCGTGAATTGACCGTATGGAAACGTCAGCGGAACCGTGAACTCGGAGGCTCCCGACGTCGAAAACTCCAGCGACTGCGTCACGTTCGATGCCAGGCTGGTGATCGATAGCTCGAACTGCGTGATGCCCGCGATCGGCGTCCAAGAAAACGTGGGACGATTCGAAAACGTGCTGCCGATCGGACCTAAGATCACGGGGGCTGCCAAGCTGTTCGCCGAGTCGTCCGCCGCCACGACAAACTCGATCACGGAACTCCAGTCGGTGGTGGTTCCGTCGGCCGCGATCGCTCGCACACGGGCTCGGTAGTCTCCGTCGGAAAGACCGTCCGGCAGTGTAAACGACGACGTGATCAAACTCGGTTCCTGAATCAATTGCGATATGGCCGCAATCTCCAATTCATAACGCACGGTTCCGGCGAGTGGGGACCACTGAAGCGAGGTTGCGCCGCCATTCGAATTCGTCTCCGGAGTCATGAAACTCAGGACGCCCGATGCGGTGGTCGTGCCGCCACCGGTGCCACCGGTCGATGTTGACGGCGTGGCATTGGCCGAGACGATGAATTCGGCCGCTTCGCTCCAATCACCGGCCTTGCCTTGGGCGTCGGTCGCGCGAGTCCACGCGCGATAAGCACCCGGTGGCAGGGCCTTCGGGTCGGTATAGCTGGTGCCGGTGAGCGAGCGTTGATCGATGACTTTCGTCTCGCCGGTGGTCGCGTTGTTCACCCACAGCTGATACGTCGCCGTGTTTTCGACGGGCGCCCAGCGGAATGTCGGTGTCGAGTCGTCGATGATTTGCAGGGGTGCGAGAATCGTTGGACCGGCGATGACGCGGAAGTCGACTCGCGGGCTCCACGGTCCGGCTTCATTCGACGGCGTGAAAGCTCGGACCCACGCGCGGTACTCACCAGTCACAAGTGGATCGACGGTTTGAAACACGTTCGTCGACAGAGTTGCCTGCCGGAGGATCTGGGATTTTCCGGTGGTGAGATTGTTGACCCACAAATCGTATCGAAGCACGCCCGCGACGGCGGTCCACGTGAATTCGGGTCGCGCCATGCGATACAGAACACCGCCCGGCGTCAGGATCTTCGGAGTCCCGATGACGGCGAATTGCGAAACGACACTCCACGGACCGACATCACCCTTCGCGTTGACGGAACGCACGCTGACTTCGTGAGTGGTGGCCGACAGCGTGACGGGAGACTCGAACATGGTGGTCAGCACGCCGGTCTTCAGGAACTGCTGCTGACCCGTGGACGGCGTCAACACGCGAACGTCATACGATGCCGCGCCCGCAACGGCGTCCCATGTGATCGTTGGCTTCTCTTTACCGAT
>JAQBZS010000273.1 GCA_027622115.1 Planctomycetota bacterium
CTCAAGCGTTCTGGATTCCGATCGGCTTGATTCCGTGGTTTCTCCCGGTGCCGGGGACGACCGCCATCTATTGGTTGCTGGGACTGATGGCGATTCGAGCCGCAATCGTCGCGGCGACCAATTGCAGTTGGAACAGTTGGCTGCGAGACCTCATTCCTCGCAAAACGCTCAACAGTACGATGGCTCGCCGCATGGCCGTCACGACGGTGGTGTCCGCCATTGTTGGACTGTCGGGAGCCCTGTTTCTCGACTGGTGGAAAGTTGAGTTCCCGGACGCCGTGCCGGAAGGTTACGCGTGGCTGTTCCTGGTCGGTGCCGTGTTGTTGGGAATGGCCAGCCCCGTTTTCATGGCGTGTATGCCCGAGCCGTTGATGCCTCCTCGCGATGTGTTGCAATCATCGCTGCGCAGCATCATGGCCGTGCCGCTGCGAGACGTGAACTTCCGGCGGTTGGCTCGATTCCTGTTCGTCTGGACGTTCGCGGCGAACCTGGCGCTGCCGTTTTTTGCGGTCTACATGTTACGGCGATTGGGCATGCCCCTGACTCAGGTGATGCTGCTAACGATGCTCAGCCAGATTTCGAACCTGCTGTTGCTCCGACTGTGGGGGCCGTTGGCCGATCGATTCGGCAGTAAGGCCGTTTTGTCGCTTTCGATCACCATCTACTTGATCGTGTTCGTGGGCTGGGTCTTCACCACACTGCCGGATCGGCACGCGTTGACGCTGCCGATGTTGGTGGTGTTGCACTTGTTGATGGGCATTGCCACGGCGGGCGTCAGCTTCACGACCACGACAATCGGGATGAAGTTGGCACCGCCGGGACAGGCCACCGGTTATCTGGCCGTGTCGTCGTTGGCGATCAATATCGGCACGGGGCTCGGTCCGCTCGTCGGTGGACCGCTGGGCGACTATTTCAGTCAGCGAAAACTTAGCCTGAATTTTCAATGGACGGACCCTGGGCAGCGTCTGCAATTGTCGGCCTTCGATGTCACCGGGTTTGATTTTCTGTTTCTGATGTCGGCCGGGTTGGGTCTCGTCGCCTTGGCTTTCCTGGCCCGAGTCCGCGAGGAAGGCGAAGTCAGCCGCGAGGAAGTCTTGGACGAAATGTGGGAGCAAACCCGCCTGCAATTCCGCACGGTGAGTTCCGCACCGCGACTGGGGTTGTTCGGACTCCCGGTTGCCATCGCCCGGCGTATTCCCGGTTTGGACATTGCGTTGGGCGTGACCGCGTATCAGGTGGCGTCGGTGATGAAGGCCACGGTGGCCACGCTGGGTCACGGTCGGCGAGCGATCGCGGCGATTTCCGGACGCGTCTCCGAAGCCTTGAGCGGTTTACTCGCCGGTGGCGAGGACGTGTCCGAGGTCGGCTCGGAATTGGGCCGCCACGCGGTTCGCGGAGCCATTCAAGCCACAAATCCGGACGACCAAAAAAACGTCGGACCGATCACCACGGAAACCATCAAGGGCGTGTTCGCGAGCCTCGAAAAAGTATCCGTCAAATCAACGGATGTGTTGTTTGGAGCCGGCTATGGAGCGGTCCAAGGCGCGGTGGAAACCGACACGAATGTGTATGAAGCAGTCAACGGCGCGATCAAAGGAGCCAAGGCAGCCGCGACAAAGAGCGGGCTTGATCCATTGACCGCGGAAACCGCAACGATGCAAGGTGCCTTGGCGGCTGTGGCGGCCATGACGCCGACTCTTCGATCCGAAGTGGTCAGTCGAGTGCAAGACAGTTTTCCGGAACTGGTCATCGCGCACAAAACCGAGGATTGAAGCGTTTGCGGACATTCGGACCGAGTTCCTCACCCTCCCAATAGTACGCGACCATTGTCCCATGACCGCTCGGGACAATGGTCCCAAGCCACTTCGAAAACCGGAGAATTGGAAGTTCCAAAGCTCGCTGAAGCTGGAGCTGCCGGATCGATTGGAATCCAACAAGTTTGTCCGATTCTGAAATCCAGCCTCACGGATGGAGCGACCGTGTCGTATTCCCGCCATTTTTCGTGAAATCCGGCGAGAAATAGCGAGTTTCACCCAGCCGATTCGGGACTTTAAGCACTGCGGAACGCCCGAGCCCATCTTGACGAGAATTCGGTTGAAGGATAAACGCCGCTCCCCTTTCTCACTTCTGCTGCAAGTACTCACCTCGTGAAACCTTAAAGTCGATAAGAACGACCGGAGGAATTACCGGTGTTCTTCCACGTCGATCCTGCCCGCCCCAACATTCCTTGGCTGAACGGACTTAGCCTTGCCCCCCAATGATCCAAGCGCAAGCGTGCCTGCAAACGCGGACGGGATTCCAATTCCCGCCGTCAGTGATCGCGTGGCGTCCCGCCAACCGTTGGCTGGCCATCGATCGGCCGCCCACAAACTGGCTGGACCGCATTTCGCGATCTCGCCCCGACACGCAACCAAACAGCTTGTCGAACTGTATCGCCTGATGCGAACGGCGCGGATGATCGACGCCGTCGAAGCCGAACTCGTGGCGGCCGGCGAAACGTTCTTTCACGTTGCATCCCGAGGCCACGAAGGTTCGGCGATCCTCGCCGAAGTCCTGTTGCCGCAAGACTGGGTGCATTCGCACTACCGCGGCAAGGCCCTGATGCTGGCTCGCGGGATCGAGATCGAGCAATTCTTCCATGGTTCGCTGAGCACCGCCCAATCACATTCCGCCGGCCGGCAAATGTCGGACTTCTTCAGCGACCCGGAGCGTCGCATCCTGAGCACGGTCACTCCCGTCGGCAACAACACGTTGCAGTCCGTCGGTATCGCGGCCGCGTGCAAGCACCACGACGATCGCCCGATCGTGTTGTGCGGCATCGGCGACGGCTCGACTCAGCAAGGCGAAGTGCTGGAAGCCATCTCCGAAGCAGTTCGCGAACAACTCCCCGTCGTGTTCTGGATCGAAGACAACGGCTTGGCGATTTCGACGAAGACTCGCGGTCGCACGTTTTACGATCTGCCCAGCGGACCCGCCGACAACTTTCTGGGCGTCGACATTTATCGAGTCAACGGTTCCGACCCCTTTCGGGCACTGCCCGCGATCAAGGCCGCGATCGACAAGGTTCGCTCCACCCGCGGCCCGACGATCATCGTGTTTCGGACCGAGCGACTTTCGAACCACAGCAACGCCGACGATGAACGGGATTATCGAGACCACGACGAAATCCTGGCGGCTCGAAAACAGTCCGACCCGGTGCTCAATGTCCGGCGTCAGGTATTGGAATCGGGACTCAGCGAACAGTCGCTGGCGGATTTGGAAGCCGACATTGAATCGGAAGTCCGAGCCGCCTCGCTGCGAGCCCGTTGCGTGGGCGATCCGAAGCCGACCACTAGCGCCAAGAAACCGCTGCCGCCGGAACTCACGGACCGCACGCGAGAATATCCACCCGCCGGCAGCCGAATCGCCGCCGATGCGGGCGACGCGAAAACGACAATGCTGGAAGCGATTCAAACTACGCTGCGAAACCATTTGCAGTCGGAACCGCGAGTCATCTTGCTGGGCGAAGACATCGAGGATCCCAAGGGCGACGTCTTTCGAGTCACCCGCGGGCTGAGCACGGCGTTCCCCGGCCGAGTCCTCAATACCGCGTTATCCGAGACCACGATCATTGGCTCGTCGATCGGCCGTGCGATGGTGGGGCAGCGACCGGTCGCGTTCATTCAGTTCGCGGATTTCTTACCGGTGACGCTGAATCAGTTGATGGCCGAACTGGGCACGATGTATTGGCGTTCGAACGGCGGTTGGCAATGTCCCGTGATTGTGATGGCGGCTTGCGGCGGTTATCGGCCGGGACTCGGACCGTTTCACGCACAAACCATGGAAGCCGTGATCGCTCACACGCCGGGCATCGATCTGATGATGCCGTCGCACGCGGCGGACGCGGCGGGCATGCTCAACCAAGCCTTTCAGTCGGAGCGTCCGACGGTCTTCCTGTATCCCAAGACGTGTCTTAACGACGTCGCCCGCGCCACCACGTCGAATATCGACCGCCATTTCGCGCCCTCCGGCACGGCTCGACAAATCACCAGCGGCAACGATCTCACACTGGTGACGTGGGGCAGCACCGTTTCCATTTGCGAGCGAGTTGTCGCCGAACTGATCAAGGCGGGTGCCGGCGTCGACCTGTTCGACCTGCGCACGCTGTCGCCGTGGGATCGCGAGACCGTATGCGAATCCGCGAATCGCACCGGGCGTTTGCTGTGCGTGCATGAAGACAACATCACCTGCGGGTTCGGGGCCGAAGTGCTGGCCACCGTCGGTGAAGCGGCGCTGCGGCAAATCGACATGCGGCGATTGGCTCGGCCCGATACGCCCGTGCCGTTCAACTTCGCCAATCAGTTGGAATTGCTACCGTCGTTCAAGAAGACGCTGGCCATCGCATCCGACATGGTCGAGTTGGATTTGTCTTGGAGCGCCCCGAACAAACCGGCCAAGATCGCGGACTTTTTCGAAGTCAACGCCGTGGGTTCCAGCCCCGCCGACCAAGCCATCACGATCATTGAATGGCGAGTCGCTCCCGGCGAACGAGTCACCACGGGCCAGCACATTGCCGACGTTGAAGCCGAGAAGGCGGTGTTCGATGTTAGTTCACCTCGCGACGGCATCGTGCATGACATGCTGGTGGCCAACGGTGAATCCGTGCCGATCGGCGAACCCATCCTCCGCATCGCCGTCACCGAGACCGGCGACATTCGCGAACGCGTTTCCATGGAGCTTCACGGCACGCCGCAACTCACGCGTCGGCCATCAAAACGCACCCCGCAGGATCAGCCCACCCACCAGCAACTTCGAGTCGGCATCGCCACGATCGGCGTGTGCGAGGGTTCCGAGCGGTTGGACAACAAACAGATGGCTCTCGAGTTTCCCGGCCGCACCGCCGATGAAATTCTGCGGCTGACCGGCGTCGAAAGCCGACCACGGCTGGCCAAGGGTGAATCCGCCATCACACTGGCGATCACGGCCGCGCAACGGGCACTTGACGCCCTGCACCTCACGGCCAACGATCTGGACGCCATCATTTGCTCAACCACGACGCCAACATCGATCACGCCATCAATGGCGTCCTTGGTCCTGAGTGCCATCAGCCCGGACGGCGATGAGTCCCCCGAGATTCCGTCGTTCGACATCAGCGCCGCATGTACGGGGTATTTGTACGGACTAGCAAGCGGGTTCGACATCATTCGCGACAACCCGTCCGCTCGAGTGATGGTGGTCACTACCGAGGCGATGTCCACGGTGATCGATCCGAACGACTTTTCGACCGCGATCCTCTTCGGAGACGCGGCAACCGCGACAATCATTCACGGCCCGGCACTCGGCGAGAGCCCGGCGTATTGGATGTCTCGACCGACGCTTTCCGGCAAGACCGACGACACAAACGCGCTGACGTTGCCGGCCGACGGCAGCGGCTATCTTGCGATGGACGGACGCGGTGTCTTCAGTGAAGGCGTGCGTCACATGGCGGCGATCTTGCAGAAAGCCTGTGGCCGCCGCCGCGCCGACGAATTGGATTTCGTGATCCCGCACCAAGCCAACAGCCGGATCATCGACGCCGTTCGCAAGCGAGCCAATCTGACCAAGGACCGAGTCCACAACGACATGCGAAATCGCGGCAACACGTCGTCATCGAGCATCCCGCTGGCACTGGCGGGAATCGGTCGTCATTCGCCTCAGCCCAAGACGATCGGCCTGTGTGCCTTCGGCGGCGGCTTCACATTCGGCGCGGTGGTGTTGACGCAATCGCCCACTGCCATTTTCACGTAGGCAATTCAGGACGACCACGAATCCAGAGTGCGCGACAGGGTCCGCAGTCGGCGGTTCGGTTAGGCGGTTGAACATCCTGCGCGGACGTGCCGGCCGACGCTGCGACGAAGGCCCGAGCGAGTCTCGGCGCGCTTCGCAAAGTACTCGCTCAACGGATCACTGCTGCTGATCGTCACGCCAAGCTAAAGCAATTCCTTCACTGGCTTGCCGCCTTCAGCCACCAGTTTTAGCGGTTGGTTCTCGGCCGTCACGTATTCCTTGTCGTGCTGGATTCCCAGGCTGTGGCAAAACGTCATGTAAAGATCGGGCACACTCACCGGACGCTCGGTGACATCCACGCCGTCCTTGTCGGTCGTTCCGATGACTCGGCCCGGTTGAATGCCGCCGCCAGCCAGCGCGGTCAGCCAGCCCTTGGCATAGTGATCGCGTCCACCGTCTTTCTTGATCTTCGGCGTTCGACCGAATTCGCCCATCCACACGACCAACGTGTTTTCCAACAGGCCTCGTTGTTCGAGATCCCGAATCAATGCGGCGAAGGCCGGGTCCGATTCGCCACACAAGTTCGGTGTGTCTCGGAAGCCGTTTCCGTGCGTGTCCCAGCCGGCGTCGTTTTTACTGCCGTGGCTGAAAACTTCGACGAAGCTCACACCGGATTCGACCAATCGCCGAGCCAGCAGACAGCCTTGACCGAACGTCGTGCGACCGTAGTCGTCGCGGAGTTTTTCCGGCTCGTCGTCGAGGCTGAAGACATTGAGTCTCGGGCTGGTGACGAAGCGGCTGGTGCGGTCGTAGATGTCCTTCTTTTCTTGGACGACGGTGTCGGCCCCCGTGCGAGCGAATTCGGAATCCAACGCGTCGGCGAGCGAGAGTCGACGTTTTAAGACACCCGTCGGGACTCGCGGGACAACATCCGACGGCAGCGTGCCCGGTTGATCGATCTTGAAGGATTCGTACTTCGCGCCCAACACGCCCGCGTTGATGTCGCGAGTCCGAATCCGCGGCTTGCCGATTCGCACGAACGCCGGCAATTCGAATGCGGCGTTGTAGCGTTCCATCGCGATCACCGAGCCCCAGGTCGGATACGCGATCGTCGGATTGATCGGATAACCCGCGCGCACGAGTTTGATCGCTCGGAAATGATCCGCCTCGCCCGATCGCATCGAACGGATGAAGCTAATCTTGTCGGCCACGCTAGCGACATTCGGCCAGAATTCGGCGAAGTCGATACCGGGCAACTTGGTTTTAATCGTCTTGGCCGGACCTTGGTTCTTCGAGCCCGGCTTGGGGTTGAACGATTCAAATTGGCTCGGGCCACCGTCCATCCACAGCAGGATCATGGACCGCTGCGATTTGCGCAGTTCTTCGGCCCGCGCGATCATCAAGTCTCGCCAACCGATATGCGCCGCGCCGAGCATTCCGCCACCAACGGCGAGTTGCTTGACGAAGTCGCGCCGACCAACATTGCCTCGCGGATCGGTCCAAGCGTGGATGAAGGGTGTTGTCATGTGATCGCTTTTCGTTGGATGGTTGACTTTGGCGACGGTGGGATGTGGCGTTGGGATGGGCCTACCCAATCGTCTCTTCGCATCGGCTCGTGTTACGTCATCAGGCCCTCAATTAATAACCTACTCGGAAACCGTGGGCTAGCGGGCTAGCGCGCAATGGCACCAGAGTTGTCGGGTCGAGGAGCGAAATTGTAGAGCAATTGTCCCAATTGCTCGGGAAGAACAATTGGGACAATTGTTCTACATTCCACAATTCTGTGGCCATTGGACTGGGGGTTTCAGAGACATGCTCAGGAGCCGTGGCCGCTGTGCAACAACAGCCGGATTTTTTTGCCCCCACATGTTTTTGCCCTTCTGTCGGCATGCAGACAAGTAGGCAAAAAATGCGGGAGAACAAGGGGGCGGGAAGAATAGGGCGTCCGTCGGCGGGACGTGACGACCGAATGCACTCACGACTGCGGAGATACCAAATGGCTTGGCGACCAACACAGTGGGTCGTGGATGGTGAACTCGACAACACGACACCCGGCTGGACGACCGGCTGGATTCAATTGGAGGGTCGAGACGAACCATTGCGATTCAAATGGCTGGGGGACTGCCATCCGGATTTGGCGGGCTGGAAATTTCGCATTGTGCGAACGGACCCGAGTGCCGAGCCTGAAAAGCCGCTCGACGCGGACGGCGTCGCGACCGACCAATCCGGAACGATCGGTGATGTCACCGCCGACCAGATGCGGCAGCATTACGAGTGTTCCTCGGAAGAATTCGTGCGGCGAGCAATGGCCGGCGACCGGCCACCCAGCACGCTGAGAAAGGCTCTGTATCTGGAATGGTTCAGCCACCGCAACGGCCGAGTCGTCATTCAATCCACACGGCTGGCGGTCGAGCGACTGGGGGAACGGGCCTTCGAATTGACGGAAGAAGATTGGGTTGAGCAAGCCAAGAAAAACCAGGAAGAGATGACGTTCTTCATGCA
>JAQBZS010000274.1 GCA_027622115.1 Planctomycetota bacterium
TGAGCAGCACGACCAGCACGCTGCTGGTCGCGATCAAAGCTGTGGTCATTTGGGTCTCCTTCTGAAAAGGGGGTGTGGCAACGAAAAAAGCCCCGCCTTCCAGGCATCTCGTGATGAGATGACCGAAAGACGGGGCTTTTAACTCGAATTTCAGGGGCAGGGAGAGCTAAGCTTCCCCTACTAATATTGACACGAGATTGGACGAAATTCAGTAGTGCTGCGGACTCCGCCTGTTGGGAATCTCAGCATTTCGCCGAGACGCTTTTCGCCCCGGTTTCGCCTGACTTACCAGGCCTGTGCCGATAGCAGTGAGGGCATCTCGACGACCGATTAGAAATGCCGACTTAATTGACAGACCGAAAGCGTAAACGCATCTTATTCCGCAGAGTTAAGTCTTAATCGTTCGAGGAATTTCCATCATGGCTGCGTCTGGGGTTCGTCTGCCGCGGGATATCGAGAAGTGGCTGATCTGGATCGTGCTGGCGATGTCGATGTTCGTGTAGGCACGTCCTTGGAAAGTGATGAACAGGTTGCAGAAGTGAAGCCCATCAAGCCAGAACAGATCGATGCCCTCATACCTTTCCTGGACAAGTTCGAGGAAGCAGGTTTTTCTGCTGGTGATTGGAAAGTTGAAGAAGGCCCTTTTTTGTCGTGGTTCAACTTTGACGAAATCGCGATGAAGTTCATCCAAGTCCTGTATGACAACGATTGGGTCACGCCTCAATTTGACTGGGGCGAATGGCAGGAGTCTGCCACGCGATACATCGAGTCCCGTGAAATGGTCGAGTCCGCCGATGCCGTGACGATCCAAAAGCTGCTGACAACACACGTTCGGGCGGATCGCTTCTGCGAAGGCCATCTCGGCTCGATGTTCGAGAACGGACATATCGTCGCTATTCTGCGGCGTTTGAAGGTGATTCGGGATGGCGTTGAGTAACGCAAGTGTGAGTGACCCGCCCCGCTTAACTGCGACCCGCCCCAGAGTGCATCCCCCGCAGCCAGCCCGCGTCTGGACTTCGGCGTCAGCCCGAACCGTGCCAGCAGGCTGCGGCCTGCGATGATCTCACCGCTCAGAACGGCGTCGCAGTAGTCGCCAATGCCCGCAGCTTGGTTTCGACGTGACATGCAGGGGATGTAGACCGTCTTTTGGCTCGCCCACCGCATGAAGGCGAGATGTGAATCCGCTGACACGGTCGCGGCCCCATTGAAGCCGGGCTTTGCCAGGCGTGGCACAAATCGGGGACGGCCTGTTTCCGCGCCGGATTATACCGCCCGTGGGGTGGAATGAGACGTTTCAGCGAGGGAGTATTTCGACGAGAGTTTCTCTGGATTGGTGATCCGGTTTGGAATGATTCGCAGGGAGGCGAAGCATGGCGTGGTTACGAATTAAATTGACCGAAGAAGAACAGAAGATCGTTCAGGCGGAGCGTGACTCGCATTCCTCGGCGTGTGTGCGGCGACGGTTGCTGGTGATCTGGTCGCTGCATTGCGGACTCACTCGCGAGGAAGCCGCACGCGTGGCGGGAGTCGCACGCTCGACCGTCGAACGGGATGTCAGCCGGTTTCGCACCGGTCGGCTCGAAGCGCTGCGAACGTCGGGACGCGAATACCGACCCACCAGTGAACTGGCTCAATACACAGACGTCATCCGGCGGTCCCTGGAGGCAGAACCTGTTCGCTCGATGGCGGAAGCCTGCCACCGGATTAAAGTGCTCACGGGTGTCGAGCGTGGTCAGACTCAGGTCCGGACGTTTCTCAAGAGCATTGGTCTGAAATGGCAGCGAGTCCGCGCGATCCCCGTCCCCCCCAAAAAAGTCTCGAAGAACACAACGCCATTCAGGCCGAGTTCCTCGACGAACAGCTGATGCCGGTGCTGGAAGCGGCTCAGTCCGGCCAGGGGCATGTGTTCTTTGTCGATGCGGCTCACTTTGTGTTCGGGACGTTCGTGTGCTGCCTGTGGTCCTTCACACGACTGTTTGTGCGGGCGGCCTCGGGACGACAGCGGTTCAACGTGCTGGGCGCGTGGAATGCCGTGACGCGTGAACTCGTCTGTGTGACCAACACGACGGTGGTCAACACGGAGACGATGTGTGAGCTGCTGCAACGGATCAGCGGGTTGCACCTCACCGGAGCGATCACACTGATCCTGGACAATGCGCGGTACCAGCGGAACGCGGCGGTAATGGCTCTGGCCGAAGAACTGGGGATCACGCTGTTGTTTCTACCGTCGTACTCCCCGAACCTGAACCTCATCGAGCGGTTGTGGAAGTTCATAAAACGGCGTTCACTCTACGGACGCTACCACCCCGCATTTGCCGACTTTCGGGCAGCGATCGAACACACACTCGATGATATCTCCACAACACATGCCGCCGACATCGCCACCCTCATGACGCTCAACTTCCAGCAGTTCGACAACGTCTCACTCATGGCCGCGTGAGGTATAGAAATGCGACGAGGCTGTTCGGTCAGGGTCCGGTGACCGTCTGATTGCGTGTGATTGCTTAATCGCGAGAAGGCAGAAGCACACGGCGTTCTGAACGCGGTTCAGGTGACACCTCGTTGATTCTCTCCGTCCATGTCGCCCCGGTCATGAATCTCGGGGGATTTTTGCCCACACCCCCCGGTCTGTTGGCAGCGTGAACCTGATGAATAGCCGCCGTCCTGGTAGGGACCAAATCCGTAGACTTTCTGGTAGACAGTCCCGTCACGGCTGGAGGATGAACGACATCGATAGGCTCGGGGCTGGCGGAAATCGGCCAGCTACCGAGGCGACATGAGTGAAATCAACCGGCTGAGATGAGAGAATCTGAGTCGCCGCAACCCGCGAATTTAAAGGCGTTTAGAGTTCGGCTGAGTTTTTTGACCCTACGGCGTCGTCGGGCGTCAATCGCCGGTCATAATACCGCTGCCAGACACGGAGCGTATCGGCAATCAATTCGGCCGTCACCCATGACGGCGCGCCGGGCGGAACGGCGGCATCGGCCTTGCCGTTGGACCGCCCAGAATGGGGCTTCTGGCGCATATCGCAAGCTCCCACTCGCAAATGCGAGTGCAGAGCTTACGATGGGGTGCGGACCCGTCTGCCCCATGCTGCAAGCAAAGGAAACCGGGGAAGCCCCTCCAGTCGAACCGTTTGGCCGATGGGACACGGATTGCTTCACAGACTTCCCATCCGTGGCAATCTTCTAATCGCTGTATCAGCCTCACGACAGGTGCGTTTCCACTTGGGAGCGGCACCGAACGACCTTTACGGGAACCTAGGCAGGAGGTTGTTTTCGTCCTGATGGTCCGAGCAAGACTCTTTCCGTGGACGGTTCCCAGATCGTGTCCGTCCGTCGCTTGCTCTGCGTCCACGGGCTTTCGACTGACGTGGACGACGCTGGTTAGGCCACCCTACTCATCGTCTCCTGACCGGGCTTCTCGATTGTCATAGTCCATTTCAGCAACCGGGGCGTCGGTTGGCAACCCCGTTACGTCGTATCGGCCGGGGAGTCGTCCAGATAGCGGAAGACGGTCCTGACTGAAACCTTCATCGAATTGGCGATCTCTTCGGCTGTCAGCCCCTTGTCGCGAAGCTGCCGGGCGCGGCGGGGTTTTGCCTTTGTGGTTCCCTTTTGCCGGCCGATGTAAACGCCCTTCGCCTTCGCTGCCGCGATGCCGGCCGCTTGCCGCTCACGCCGAACCTCCTGCTCCATTTCGGCAATGCCCAGCAGCACGGCGGCGAGCATCTTGCCGAGCGACCCGTTGAAGTCGATCATCTGCGACGTAGCGACCACCCGCAGCCCCTTGTCGCACCAGTCGGCCAGCGTGTTGATGCCGTCCCGCAGGCTGCGGGAAAGCCGGTCGAGCTTCCAGCAGACGACCGTTTTGATTTCGCCGTGGAAGATGTCCCGCTGCAACCGCTCGAACTCCGGCCGGGCGAGATTGTTCCCGCTGGCCTTGTCGATGTACCAGCGGACCTCTTCGCCTTCGCCCACGTTGCCCTTGAGCCAGCGTTCGATTTCCCGACGTTGCCCGTCGATGTTCTGACCCGTCGTGCTGACGCGGACGTAAATGGCGATTGCAGGCATGTCTCGTCCCCCGGCTTTCGGCCGTGCAGTTCTTTCAATGCACCCATCCTATCCCGGTCGCCTCGCCATGTCAATAATGTATACCCTATTTGGCATTCCGATTCCGAAAGAAAACGCCGGCTGTTTGCCGACGTTTTCCGTTCCCGTGAGCGGGCGACCCTATTTGTCAGCCACCGTCGCTCCAGCAGATCATAGATCGTCCTTTTTCGTTTTACCTGACGGGAGAGGCTTGACCGTCTCGCTGGGACGGTCCACGTTGTCGCTTGTCACGGGCTTGCCGTTGCCGGTCTTGCCGGCCCCGGCACTCGCACTCGGCCGGATGTCCTGCAAGATTTTGGCTTCGTCGATCTCCCTGCGGATGCCGGCTGCCGCATTGGTCACGCTAGGGACGTACACGGCCATCCCATGCGACCAAGCATTGTCATCGTCGAACCACGTCCGCACCGTGACGCCGGGGGGCAATACCCCCTTCCGAGCGCTCTCGTAAACGTCTGTCGTCCGCATGGTGGAAATGAATTCTTCGCGGGCCGACTCCAACTTTTTCCGCTCTTGGGCATCCGGCTTCAAGGGATCATCCTTGGCAATCTCGTCGAATTCCCGGTATTGGTCCTTGTACGATTCCAGAATCTCCCCCTGCCAAGCAGTCTGGTCGCCAATAATCAGGCCGCACAGCGAGTCTTGGGCATAAGACGCCGCGATCTTCTGTGCGTTGAGATTCAGCTTGGCTTGGACCGCTGCGTTGCTGTTGGCACGGACAACGGAGGAACCGAAGCCGACAAACGCCGTTTCACCAGTCGTCGGCACGGTCACAATTCGTCCGCCGACCGGGGGCACCAAGCCAGCTTTCACTTCGGCCAGCACTTTTTTCAAGCCTTCACGGAGCGATTCGGCTTCGACTTGGTTCGGAGCCGGCCGTGCCAATCGGCCGCGCGTCTTCGGGGTGGTGACGATGCTCAGGTATATCATGTTGTTGGCGGCGTCGTCTTGGAGTTCGTACACGACAAAACCCCGCAGCATCATTTCGACTGCCTGCCGCAGCGTGCTGTCGGTACTCACGCCCAGATTCGTCAGGCTTTCGTCCTTCGTCTCGACGTTCGACAGGTATTCGCGGATTTGATCCTTGCTCTCGTTCGACAACCCATTCAAATAGGCTGCGAGGTTCTTCTTCGCTTGCGTGAATGCGATGATGGTCGCCTGACGTTGGGAGATGCGAGTTGCCACCGGATTATCGACGACCCGATAGCTTGCCGCGCCGGTCGCCACAACGCCCAGCCCGCTGGGGAAGCTAATCAGTGTCGTCCCGACTTGCGGCTTTTCGGCGTTCCCCCCTTCCTTTTTGATCTCTTTCTTGTTCTGCTCGACAGCCGCATTGACGGCATCCTGGGCCGTTGCCGCTTCCACCGTATCCGCCTTCTCGTCCACCTTCACCTTGGCGGGTTCTTGGACCTTCGTTTCTCCGCCTTCGACCGCCGGCAGAAAATCGTCCACCGAGATGTCTTCCGCCAGCACCAGTCCCGGTGAAAACAGTCCGACAGCCAGTGCCACGACACAGCCCAGCAATGCACGCATGATTCGTCTCCTTGTGTTCGAGTAATCGGGTTTCAACGCATTTTGATCCTCACGGTTCGATTCCGCCCGCAGTCCGAAAAGTGCGAAGCCGTTCCGAAGCCGCTTGATATGCCGCCGCCGCCACGTCTTGTGCTGCTGGCGAATCGACCTTGAGCAGTATGTCGCCAAGCTGCTCCAGCGTCGTCGGCTTGGCGGTCGATCCTGCTCTTGCCAAGAACTGTTCCACGCTCGCCGTCGCTTCCGCTCCCCTATCGAGTTCGACGAGGCACTGGGCGGCATCGACGTAAAGTGCTTCGGATTGCAGTCCGAGCTTATCAAGATGCTTCCAGCCTTCCAGGGCTTCGGACCACCGCCCCCCCTCCATTGATTTTTTCATCCTTCCGTGAACCGCATCCCGATAGGCGTCTTTGACCTCCTTCAATGGTGCCGGTTGTCGCAGATGAGCGGTCACATTCTCGATGTCCGCGACAACGTAGCCCACCGCAAAATCGCCCTGCACCCCCGTTTGATGAATGACACCTCGAACGTTGCCGGTTACATCAAGCCGTTCGGCTGCATGAATAACCGCTGTTCGCAATGCGGCAGCATTCGTCAATCCTTCGGGTTCGTAGGCGTCCAGCACCGCCTTCATCTTCAAAAGCTCTGCAACTGCCACACCATGCGTCAGCCGCAACATGCCCGGCACCGCCCGCTGGCGAACTTGGCCTTCGGGTAGATGGCGAACTGCAATTGCAAAAAACTGGTCGCCATTACGTCCCGACCAACTCGACTCTACCGGACGCATTCGGAGCGTTTCCCGCATCGCACTTCGCAGTTCATCAGGCAGGTCTTGGTGAGTCAGATAGACGGTAGCTACCGTATTGAGTTCCGATTGTTGACGGTGCCGGTCGGATTGTACGACGGCTTGTTTGTCAGGGCCTTGAGCAACGGCCGTCACGATGTTAGAAGCGAGCGAGCCGCAGACCGTCACCGCAATGACTGGTCCAAGCCAATGACTCGACAGGGCGGTAGAGGGATGCGGCTTCATCTTGCCGGCTTCCAGCTAATCTGACATTTGATTTGCGAGATGTCCTTCAACTCGTCCAGCGTCACCTTCATTCGCCGTGAAACGACTTGTTCAGGCTGATAGTATGCACTCCAGCCGTAGCCAGTGCGTTTTACGGTAAAAGAATACGGCGCGATATACAGGTTTACTGTCTCAGGCCGAGAATTTCGATCTCTGTTTTCCAACCAGTCGGTCACAGTCCATAAATTCAAACTTCCGTCACGGCCATCCAGTTGTCGCGGAAAGATGTGGCGAAGAAATGGCATGCGCCCTTGACCGTGGTGGCTGTAAGAATATGTCAAATCATTGTCGGCTAGCAACTCGACCTGATCTTCGGTGACGACATCACCGTTCGCATTCAATGCGACGATCCTCAAGAACGTCTTTGCATCCGATGGCCGCGCCTCAGCCTTGTAGATCGCACTCGGCATTTCGAGTGCCCGCACGATCTCCAGCGGGTCACAGTCTACGACATAGCCGTTCCACCTGAGAGAATCGTGCGATGCGCTATTGAAGGTATTGACCCAGATGCACCACTGCGATTTGTTCTTTACCGCCGGCCCTCCCAGCGGCGGGTGATTGTTGTTGACCATCTGCCAGGGGACGACCTTCTGGTTGCGAGTTTCTCGCTCTCCCTTCAACAAGGTCGAGTCTTGGGCAACGCTGACTTTCTTGAGTACATCCTCCAATCGCTTGACGAACTCGCTGTACGCCTTCTTGTCAACTTGGACGACCACGTTGAGTTTGATCTCTGAGGTTTCTTTGTCGAGTTCTGGTTTTCCTTGGACTTCGGCAGTGAGAAGGGTCGGTAGGTCTGCCAGCGCCTTCTTGAGAAGGGCAGCCGAATTCTGCTCGGCTTCCAACTGCGTGACGGCTTCCGCGAAAAGTCCTGAACCGTCGATTTCCTTGACACTGACGTTGTTGGCCTTGAGCTTCTGAACAAGGCTTCGCCGCTCCACAACGGCGCTGATCTTGATGCGGACCAAACCTCCCCGTTGCGTTTCACCGAGCTTGTCGTATTTGGTGATAAACCCATCGCTATAGGTCAGAACTTGGTCGTCGATCAGTTCATCATTCTTGATGAGTGTTTCGGCATCGACGACCGACCCCACGACTTGCCTCACCGCTTCACGGAAGGCATCCTTCAATGCCTTTTGCGGTGATGTGCCAGCACCCTCGGCAACGACGACCTGCGAATTCTGACTAGCTTTCCCGTCTGATGTGGTTTTTGGCATCACAGGCAAAGTCGGTGAGGGACGAGTTCTTGCACTACTGGCGTCGGCTGGTCGCTCGTTGCCCTCGCCTCTGTCGCCGGGGTCAGCCTGGGCGATCAGTAGTTCATCAACGGACGGGGCGTTGTCGCCGGCAGCGGAGGGTGCGGCCCTGTCGAGCGGAGGAAGGAAATCATCAGCGGTTGGTTCGGCTTCGCTGACGCGCACCAGGGCCGAGCGGCTTGCGTCACCGCCATCCATCACTTGAGCAGGTTCGTCGATAATTTCGGCGGCATCCGCGTCCGCCACGGCTGGCGGGGGGGAAACAATCCGCAGGTCTACTTGAA
>JAQBZS010000275.1 GCA_027622115.1 Planctomycetota bacterium
TGCCCGTCGACCTGTGACGGGCAGGAGTGGAGTGCCCGTCCTACACCCAGAAACGGAAGATCCTGTTTTTGCCGGGGTTTAGCGAGGCTTCCAAAGGGTCAGTCCCGGTTTTTCAGAGAGTCTCTAACGACGATTGTTAGTAACTCGAACTTGCTTCACACCCACCGGCGGTCGATTCGCGGCTTCAACACGGCGTTGCAGCACTTCCGACAGCCGGTCCACGACGGCCTTGTGCTTGGGACTTGCCGCGATGTTGGTCATTTCGGCGGCATCCGTTTCGTGGTCGTACAACTCCGCACCATCGGCTCCGTCCTTCCCCCATTCCGTGTAGCGGTATCTGTCGGTTCGAATGCTGTAGCCCGTGGCGTATTGCGTAAACGCGGCTTCGCGAGGTCGTGCGTTCGGCTGCGTCAGTGCCGGCACCAAACTCACGCCGGAGACATGCGGCGGAATCTTGATCCCGCCAAGTTCCGCGAGCGTCGGGTAAAAATCAACCATTTCCACTGGAGCGGGCGTGGAATGCCCCTTCAATGTCGTCCCCGGTCCCGCAATCACCAATGGGACTCGGGTGGCGTTTTCGAACAGTGTGGTCTTCTGATAATAGCCGTGCTCGCCCATGTGGTAGCCGTGGTCGGACGTGAAGATCACGATCGTGTTCTCGGCGAGCTTGGTCTGATCGAGTGTGTCCAGAATTCGCCCGAGTTGTGCGTCCGCGAAGGTGATCGACGCGTAGTAAGCCTGGATCGCCTTGCGAGCCACGTCGACCGGCAGGTTGAGTTGGTCTTTCTTCCGCAGCAATGTTTGCCGAGCCGGCTTGGGGATCGTGTTGAGGTATCCGTTGGGCACCTGCGGCACTTTGATTTGATCGAGCGGGTACATGTCGAAGTATTTCTTCGGCGCCACGTAGGGCGTGTGTGGTCGAAACAGACCCACGGCCAAACAGAACGGCTTAGCGTTTTTGGCATATTCATTCAGCAAGCGAATTGAGTGATTCGCGGTGATCCCGTCCGTCTGTTCTTCGTCGGTGCCGTCCGCCGCCAACCAACTCAGCGTGCCGCCGAAGCTGCCCGGTCGCAGACTGAAGATCTTGTCTTCATCGGTTTTGTCTCGACCGCGAGGATTGATGGTTTGGTCCCACGAAAACGGATCGTCATGTCCGCCGGTGCCGATGTGCTTCGGCACGTTGTAGTGGTAAATCTTGCCGATCCGAGTCGCGAAGTAGCCGTGGTCTCGAAACATTTGCGACATCGTATTCACATTCGGAATGTGTTCGCGGATGTGAATCGCATTGCGATGAATCAGCGTCTGATCGGGATAGAGCCCCGTCATGAACGATGCTCGGCTGGGACCGCACAGCGGAAACTGGCAGTGGGCATTGGCGAAACGCACGCCTCGTTTTGCGAGTCGGTCGATGTTGGGCGATTTCACTTGCGGATGCCCGTAGCAGCCGAGATCACAGTTCAGATCGTCGCAGATCAGGAACAGGACGTTTGGCTTTTTCGCCGGTGCCGCGTCGGCTGTTTGTGCGACGAGTTCCACCAGAAATGCGATGACCACCGGGAAAACACAAGCGAAAACGAATATTCGTCGCGAAGCCATGAAGTCTCTCCAAGTCGTGTGTTGCCGCGAAGCACGAGATAGGCGAGCAAGCTACGACCGCCGAATCACGACGTCAATCTGCCGAGTTTCGGGGATGCCGCAGTGGTTTTACTTGGCCGACTGGTATTGAGACGGATTTGGGTTTCGGGTATTGACGCGCGAATGCCGCCACTCGGCGGACGCACCGGATCCCAGCCGTGACAATCCGCTCAACAGCATGGAGGCGAAATGAGCGACCCAGCGTCACTTCGATTTGTTTTTGCCCGCAACCTGAATCTTGATCGCCCGATCCCCGGCTTCGCCGCTCTGCCGCCGGCGTCGTTGCGTCGGCGTGCCGTGCAAGCGTCTCGCGATTCGTTCGCGCGTGTTGTAGATGTTGCCGTGGAAGTCCATGCGACGTTCGTGCTGATCAGTGGGTTAGTTTGCGATCCCTGGGAAGGCGGCGTTTCGGCGGCGAACTACTTTCGACAGCAATGTCAAAAGCTGGCGGAAGCGGGCATCGCGGTTGTTTGGATCCGATCGATCGACCGTCAGTCGTCGGGCTCCGCGCGTCCGTGGCCTGCTTTTTTGAGCCTGTCGAACAACGTGCAATGCATCGACCTGACGAGTGATTCGACAAGAGTGGTCGTTGAAGGCTGCCCCGAGATCTGTCTGGTCAAGCTAAATTCGATCGAAGCTCAATCTGCGGCCGCATTCGTCAACGCATCGCCCGATTGCGTGACGATTGCCATGGCGGAAGCTTCGCCGCAAACATCGAGTGTCGCGACCGAAAAACAATCCGCATTCGACATCGTGCTCGAATTGGGTGCGTCCGCGGACAATTGCGGCGGAACATGCGAGATCATCACGCGAACGGACACGAATGAATGGCAAACGGAGTTCGTGGATACGCGAGCAGTTCGATTCCAAACGATCGAAGTCGATGGGCACCGAACTGCTCAAGATCTCGCTGAACGGCTCGCCGCGCGGATCTCGACCGTAGCTTGGGCCCATTGTCCCGAGCGGTCACGGGACAATGGTCCCGCGCTACGGGATGTTTCAAATTGCGAGTTGCCTCACGATCATCGTTCCGATGCCGCCAACCGCTTGAACTGCATTGATGTCGTTATCGATTCAGCGGTCCATCTCGATCCGCAATCGTCCGATGCTCTGATCGACGAGCTAAGAAACTTGATCGAACGCGATCATCCGTCGGTTTGGATCAACTCGCTCAAATCCGGAGCGCGAAGTCAACGCATCACATCGCGGGCCGACTTGTTTGAAGAAGTGCTGAACCGCTTTTCCGCCGACGACACGCGATCTCTGGAATCGACGCTCGTCAGCGATGTCGGGATTGATCGAGCGACACTCGACAGCCTGCGGCTTGACTGGGACGGCGTTCAAGTGTCGGCCGTTTCTCAGGCTCAAGCTTGCATCCACATTGCTGACGCAAAGCTCGGCTCTGAAATCACTCCGCAGCCGTGATCGACGGGCACCGATCGCGCTCAACCGCGTGATCGGCAGACGGGGCACGGGAAACACCACACTGCAAATCAAATGTCGCGTTTCGACAGGATTGGATCCATGAAACTCAACAGCATCTCCATCAAGAGATTCGGCGAACTGCGGGACTTTCGATTGGAACCGCTTCCGGACGGACTCACCGTGATTCACGGGGCAAACGGCGCGGGCAAGACCACGCTGCTCAACTTTGTGCGCTTTGCCATCCACGGAGAAAGTGCCGGGCAACATCGTTCGCGTTCACAAGAAAGATCGGCGGACGGCCACGTGGAATTGGATCGCGACGGCCAAGTGTTGCATGTGCATCGCGCGATCGATGCAACAGCGCGGGACCGGTTTTCCGTGACCGACATGGCCACTCATGGCGACGCGTCGGAATTGTTGCGGGAATGGACGGACCGCATTGGCGCGGACTCGTTCGCGAGGCTGTTCGCCGTCGGTCAGCGTGAAGTCCACGAGTTCCCGGCAGTCATCGAAGATGCCACACGGGCCGGGCTACTTGGGCGTCCTGGCCGGGACGACGCGCTCGTCAAAGCCGCCGCTCAGCTCCGACAGCAAGGCCAATCATTGGGAGCACCGGGCGGGACAATCTCGCAGCTCACACAACGCTTGGCCGAGATCGATGCGGAGTCTCGGCAACAGGCTGCGGCCAACGCGCGGCGGATTGAAGAACTCTCGCGGCAGCATGCGGCGCAGTCCGCGGAACTCCACGCAGCCGAAGAAAGCACGCGGCAACTCGAAACTCAGTTGTCCGCCGCAAGTCACGATGCGGCCGGTTTGCAGGCGTCGATCGACGAGCAAGAACGCGCGCTGCAATTGGAACTTCAAGCTGCCGAACAGCGTGCCCGAGACGCCTTCGCGGAACTCGAACGCCTGGATGCCGAGTGTCTGCGTAGCCAAGCCGTCATCCGAGATCTTGACGAACATCGTCGTGGTGTGGCATCCGAAATCGAACGGCTGTCGGCGGCTGCCGCGTTGGACTCTCACGATCTTTCGCCAGCCGGCCTGCGAGACACCGTGACGCGATTGGAGCACAAGCTCAACGCAATTCAGCAGACGCTGGATGCGGGACACGTCCCATCGCCGACCGGTTGCGCCAACTGCCAGGACGGTTCGAAATCGATTACCGGCGTGCGCCGCGAATTCTTCCAACTGTGTGCCGGTGTGAGTCGCATTGAAACTGAAGACCGCATTCGGCACTTACGCGAACGGCACGCGCGGATCGAGTGTGCTCATGCCGACTTGCAATCGCATTGCGAGGATCTGCTCGCGACCCGCGCGAAGGTCGTGCAGAACCTGACCCACATTCCGCGAATTGAACTTGTTCTGCGCTCGCACTCCAGTGCGGACTTTTGTCGCTGTGAAGAACATCGGACGTATTGGTCCGAGTTTCGAACAGCGTTGGAAGCCTCGTCGGCGTTGTCCGGCTTAATCGGCGAAAATGCCGCCGTCACGTTGAGTTCGCCAACGACTCCGGGATTGAAACAGACGCAAGACCGGCTGGCCGCCGTCGAACGGCGTCGCCACGAAACCGAGCAGCAGTTGACCGAGGCGCGGCGGCACCTCGCGAAATGCCTCCGCGAAATGCGAGCGGACGCGGACAGCAATGGCGAAGATCGGTTGCTGGAATTGCGCTTCGAACACGAAGTCGTGTCGCGACAATTGGCGGACGCCGTGCAGAGCTGGTGTGCTTTGCGAGTGGCCGCCGACATTGTGAAGGCATTCGATGACGAGCGCGAAGCACGCCGCGATCCCACAGTGCTGGAAAAGGCATCCGGCTATCTGAACCGCTTGACCGCAGGGCATTATCAACGCATTGAATTGGGTGCGGACGGCGTGATCGTGGTGCACGCGACTCGCGGCCCAGCCTTCACGCTCGACGACTTCAGTCGCGGGACGCGGGGTCAAATCGCACTCAGTTTACGGCTGGTGCTTGCCGAGGAATTCGCGGCTCGCGGCGAGGCCTGGCCGCTGATCCTCGACGACGTCTTCGTGGACTCAGACGCCAAGCGGACTCGCATCGCCGTCGAACTTTTGGCGGAGTGTGCCGCGCGTGGCTGTCAGATCGTGTATCTCACGTGTCACGAATACCTCTGCGAGCTGTTCCGAGAAATCGGCGTCGAACCCATGAGTTTCGCGGACTGCCTGGCAACGCCGACTCGCCCGCTGCCGATTGAATCGAGGCTTGGCGACTTAGACACGCAGATGAATCGGATCCCGATTGCAAACGAGGATCACGTCGAAATTGACGCTCTCGCGGCACGTCTTGATTCCACGCAGCTAAGTCCAGTTCCCGAGAGTCTCGCAAGTGTGGAATCCGCACTCGTGGATTTCTCGTCCTCCGCATTGAGTTTCGAGGAACCGACTTCCGCTTCAACACGAGAAGCACACGAAATCCAAGAGGATCTGCGTAACAACGAACTCGAACCACCACCCGAACCGATCGAGTCCTCTGAACCACCGCGAACCACGACGGTGACGAGCATCCCTCCCGCGACCGACATCTCACCGGACAAGCACGTCGTTCCAGTCACGTCCGCCACACTGGGCCTATATTCCGTCGAGACCGATGAACGTGGCTCCTTGCCGGACCACGGACGCATCCGAATCGAACATCGCGAGACCTCCGCCGACGCGGAACTGGCGGACGAAGACGAATTCCATCTGCACCCGTGGAGTCTGACTCGGCAAATTCCCGGCTTGGGGCAGCAGGCGGTGCGAGGCTTACGGGCCTTGGAAATCGACGTGGTCGGCGACCTCGTGCAAGCGAATCCCGCAGCACTTCGGCAACAACTCGGTCGTTTGCGAATCCCGGTCGATCGCTTCGAACAATGGCAACGGCAGTCACGGCTGATGTGTCGCGTTCCGCAATTGGACGGCCAGTGTGCGCGAATCCTGGTGGCGTGCGGATTCAACACTCCGTACGAGATTCTCGCGGCGGACGTACCCGAGATCTTGGAAGCGGTGACGAACTACTTGAACTCGGCAAGCGGACGATGGGCTGCCGAGACCGGCGTATCGATCGACGAACGTGTGATTACAAATTGGCAACACCACGCCGGACGGGCTCGCGCGTTTGCCCGCACTCCAACATCTCGTCGGGATCGCGCGGTCGGCGGGTCGGGGCTTCAGAATCGGGCCAGCCGGATTTCGTATCGCGATTTGCGCATCGACGCCGGGCACACGCTTCGCGGTCCGACTCAACGCGGCAGCCTGAAGTCTCGCGGCGCGATTGATTCCGCAAAGGCACGAGCAGAAAACCAAGTTGCCGAGGATCAACTCGGGAAACTCGTCGACCAAGACGTTCCTGCAGACGACGTTCAAACTGACAACTCGCCTGCGTTGCAGATTTGGCGCGGTCTCGGTCGACCGGCGGTCGGCGACACCAACTCTCTGGGCAATCGACAGGTCGCGGCGAACGAACGTGGCGGATCGAACCTGCGGTTTTATTTGTTTCGATCCAGCGACGTCGTCGATGCACCGACGATCGGACCGAGGACCGCCGACCGTTTGGCAGTGATCGGTGTCCGCACGGTGGACGACCTGCTGACTCGCCCCGCCGATCGCATCGCGGCCGGCTTGAGGCATCGGCGGATCAAGGCCAAAGACGTCACCGAATGGCAGCAGCAGTCGGAGTTGGTGTGCAGCGTGCCCGGACTACGAGGCCACGACGCACAAGTCTTGGTGGCGTGCGGAATTACGAGCGCCGAGTCCTTGGCACGGCTTGAACCCACGACGCTGTGGGGGACGATCGAGCCGTTCGTGTCGTCCAAGCATGGCGAGCGGCTGCTACGTTCAGCCAACAAGCCGGACTTGGCCGAGGTCACGAATTGGATCACTTGGGCGCGAGCACGACACGAGTTCGCAGCGGATTCCGGCAATGCGACGCTGACGCAACTTCCCAAAGCCGGTTGAAGCCCTGTTTATTGGAAAAAGAGATATTCCGGTCCCCTCAGGTTCTCCGTTGCTTCCTCGATGAATCTCGGTTGCTGGGAGTCAGTTCTCGGAAGAACTGATTGATTGCCGGCCAATCGCCACGAAAAACACAAAAAGGCACAATAAACAAGTGACAAGCGATTCTTTTCGTGCTTTTCGTGGCTACCTGTCCCATGCTGACACCTTGCACCGAAATCCTTCGGCCATCGAAGCTCTTCAAGGTTTGCCCGACATGCCTGGTCCGTTCGAAAACGATCTTCAAATTCGATCAAGTTCACGGCGTGATAGTCTAGTCGGTGGGCTCGTTGCAACGCGGGGAGTGCCGCGTTGGCTTTGGGGCCAATCTCGCCGATCGTCGCTGCGGCTCGCCGACGAGTCTGACTGTTCGCAGCGTGCAACAATTCCACAAGGGTTGGAATTGCCGGTAAGGCTTTTTCGCCAGCGAATGCGAGTTGATCCAATGCCCAATGTTGGTCGGAATTCTCTTGCTTCCAGCCGGGGTAGGAGACGGGTTGCACCGGCGACAACCTTGCTTCGGAAGTCCTCTTCGTTGACTCTCCCTTTGCCATCTCAATCAGAATCTCGACGACTTCCGCGGGCGACTCGCCGATCTTCTGAATGCAGTCGATGAGTGCTCGGCGATTTTGCCATTCATTGGACTTCAACATCTTCAACATCTTCAAAACGACCGGAATCGCGGCGTTTGCCGGCTTACCGATCTTGCCGATCAACGTCAGAGCCACTTGCTGTCGCCACGCCTCCGCCTTCTCGTCCTTCAGGCTTTCGATCAAGGTCGGGATAGCGACATCAATCTTCTCGATCGATTGCAATGAGACCGAAGCCGCACTGGCGATGTGCTGCTTCTCGCTTGCGATTGCCTTCGCCAAGCTGGGAATAGCATCCGGGCCTATTTTTGCAATGGCCGCCGCGATGTGACGCGCCTCCGAGGTTCCCAGGTACTGCGACGCATTGTACCGCGAAATTCCGTCAGTTTGCTTCAGTGCTTCGATCAGGGCCGGCACGGCGGCTTTTGCGCCCTTGCCGAGCTGTCCATCATCTGGGCCGTTTTAATGCGAACTTGTGGGTCTCGGCATTTCAGACCTTCGAGGAGTACGGGGAGATCCTGCTGCTTCGTGTGCCGCACGTCGTCCTGCGTTTGTCGTTGCGACAACGCCGGGGAAACTCCGGGATACGAAACATTGGA
>JAQBZS010000276.1 GCA_027622115.1 Planctomycetota bacterium
CCGAGCTTCGTCGGATCGTTCGGCCAGAAGAACAGCCCCGAGTTGTAGAAGCTGACTCGTTCGACGGCGGTGACGTTCTCCGTTTTGCCGGTCGCGATATCGACGAGATACGAATCCACGAGCCAGCCTTCGGAAGTGAAGCGAAACGTCTTGTGCTGCTCTTCCCATCGAGCGTTCTCGACGCTCTCCCAACCGCGCAACACGACCGCCTTCCTGCTATCCGGAGACCAGCCTGCGAACTGAGTCCATGCACCGACCTCGTTCAGAAGTTCGCCGCCGATCGATCGCCGCCCAGTGCCATCCGCCTTCACGACCATCGCTCGGTTCGTACTGACATTGGCATGTCGTCCGCCGGGCAAGTTCGTCCGGTGCTCGTTGTATCCAACCAGCGGGAGCGTCATGGGCGAATCGTCTGAGTCGTCCGCCAGCGTCACTTGGACCGTGGAACTCGCAACCACCAACCCGAAAAAGCACGCAAGAATTCGGTTGCGAGAGATCATGTTCGACTCCTAGAGACAAGCGGTTCCAGGATTGTCGCCGAACATGTCAGCGTTGACGAGGCTCGGGGATCCCCAGCGAAAAGCGGTACGACGTTTCCCTCACATTGGTCGGGAGTTGAGGGACGGGCGTCGTGGGCACCGGCGATACATTTGGCGAGTTTGTGGGTACATCCAATTCGACCGGTGGTGGAACGTCCGGTAACTCGTCGCGCGTGTCTCCCGGTTGCGGAGGTATCGGAATGACGTTTTGTTCGGAGGATCGACCGTCCGAATCACGCACGCGATAATCGGGCCGCGTGCTCGGAAACTCGGTCGAATATCCGGGTGGTCCGAGTGCCGGCGGCGCGTCCTCGTAAGGCATGACTAGAGGGGGTGGCAAGATAATTTCGGCCTGTGTCCCGAGTGGCGTAGGCATATGCAAGTTTGAATCCGGAAGAGGATGGAACATGGCACCCGGTGGCAATTGCCCGTCCAATTCACAACCCGGCCACCGACGCCAGTGAGTCGCGTGGTAGCCGAAGGTGGGGGAATGCGTTGGTTCCGCCGCGGGACGCGATCGTTTTCTCAGCAGCCGGTCGAAGATCCCCGCGTCCACATCCACCGGCAGCATTGACAGCCCCGCGCTCGCCAAAGCGAGACTCGCAATGCTCTTCCGGAACAAGTTGTTTGACATCTGATGTATCCAATCGAGTGCGTGAGTGTGAAGAACTCGTTAACGACGTCTGGTTTGCTGGTCAGGGAAGTAGCTGCCACGGTTTCCGAAATAGGCCGAATGCCCCGTGGTCCCCAGTTGACTCGGCGACTGTTCGCGACGCCCAAGCCCGGTGCTTCGATTCGAAACCGCCTGACCCACGCTGCCGGGACCGCCTCGCAGGTCGGAGAAGAATCGCACCGCGTGTCCGCTCGACTGCAATCGCGACCGCAGCGACTGGTTTCCTTCTTCTTCAAACCGCCGATCCATGTCTTGCAGCGAGCCGCGAAACGCTTGATTGGCGGCTCGAAAATCCTGTTCAGGCCGCACGATGCCGTAGTAGTTCAACACCGGATCGCTTCGCCGCAGCAAGTTGAGGTATGGGCTGAACGTCGGTCGGCCCGCCACGCCGCCGGATGGCAGTTGGGCCAACGCCACCGAGCACGACCAAGTGGCCAGCAACGCGAATGCAACGCAAGAAATTCGGATCGATGGGATCATGATGTCTCTGTCATGGTCGAGATTCGACGTGAAGTATCAATGTGATCACAACTAAAACGAACTAAACCCACTCCCCTGCTGTTGGCGATGCCCGTTCTGGATCGCTCGAACCGTTCCGTTGCCCAGTAGCATGAACCCGAAAATGCGTTCGAACGGTGCGGTGAGCTTGGCGATAAACGTATCGAAGGTAATTAGCCTGTCGGCCTGCACGTAGACACGATCACCGGGGAGAATCTGGTAGTTGGTCGCGGCGGCACCGCCTCGTGAGATTCCCGCCCAGTCGACGCGCATAATCTGATCATGCTTGTTCGTGGCGGGAGATGGCCGAGCGATCCAGATGTCCCGTTTCGACGCGACCGTCGGCAGGCCATTGATATTGGCGATGGCATCGAGCACGGTTTCATTGCCCATGCAAGGGAAGCGAGACACTTGCTCGCCCGCGCCGCCGCCATCCGTAATGACGTAGTACACCTTGCTATTGTAAGCCAGCACGTCGACGTTGACTTCGGGATCGTGAATATGACTTGCAAGTTGTGCCTCGATACGAGACTTCGCCTGTAACAGCGTCATCCCCGCCACATGCGCATTTCCGTAAATCCCGAGCGAAACCGTGCCGTCCGGTCGCACGAGGTGTTCGCCGGAAACGTGTTGCTTGGCCTGCGGTTGAGTAAGGCTGACAAACACCTGCGGGCTCTTGAGCGTCTTCTTGAGATAGTTGCTGATATGAATCTGAATCTGCGAGATACTCATCCCCACGACTTGCAATGATCCATACACCGGCCCTAGATGGATATAGCCATCGGTACCGACGACATAGAGCCCGTCGATTTGTTTGAAGTGACGCACAATCGCATCGTCTCGCGCTTGATCGATCGGAATCGAGCTTCCGACTCGGATCGTCAGCCCATCGCCGGGCACAATCGGTGAACTTGACGGGCGGAGGCTGTTGACGGATTCAATCAGCAACACATCAGGCGGCTCGATGACGTGCGACGGCAACGACACTTTGTTGAGTTCGCGGGGCAATCCGGGCGATGAGTTGCAGCAATCCGATTGGATGTCATTCGTACAACGACGTTCATCGCAATCGGCAACACATCCGCCGTCGGAATTGCGGCGTAGTCCATTGCATCCACAACACAGCAGCACTGTCAGCATCGCATAGGATGCGATCAGACCGAGATTGCCGGACGAGTTCGGAGATGTGCCGCTGCGGAATGATCGAAGCTGTCGTATGGAATGGTGGCTTGGTGCCGGGAACATGTGCACTCCTTCGGTGCGGCAACCATTCACAATCCGTCGATCCGGCTGTCGATCTCCTTTGCGCGCGGTCGAGTTTCCGTAATTGCACCACGCACCTGCCAGTCCTTGGGTAGGCAATGCTAATGATCGGTTGCAAGAATCGAGGACTTTGGCTGAGACGCAATTGGCCTCTCAGATCGCTCAACTCCAGGGCTACGCGTGCCGCTTGCAGCGAGTAGTTGCGTCGTTCGAATCAACGCGATTCGTCGCGCGATAGTGATTGCACCGATTCGCCCGGCAAAGGAATGCCTGAGACCGCCGGTGGTGGGCTTTCTCAAGACGATCGGTGCACCGAATTCGTCACCGTGATTGAAAGTCCGCAATAGGACGAAGATCCAACTTACAACTCGGTTGGCGATTTCTCGCGGAGCAATGCCTCGACCCAAGCTTGGTCCTCGGTGGAAAACGGCGGATCGAGTGGTTCTGTGTATCGGATGCCGGCATAGCGGCCTCGGCGATAGCAATCGTTGATCAACTCTTGGAGTTGCAAGGCGACTGCGGGATCCGCTTGACGTAACGGGATGTTGATGTTGGGCAGCGGTTCGCGGAATGTCCCGCCGATAGCGAATGCCTGACTGGGCCTCCGAACCTGACGTATGCAAATCTTGTAGGGCTTTGGGATAGCGCGCGGCCATCGCCCCTCGGGCATTGCCAGCGAGAATTTCCCCGAACGAAGCAAGTCGATCTCGACCAGATTGATGCCGGCCTTGATGTATTCGGCTTGCTTTTGAAGATACGCGTCTTGCCCAGTTCCCGCTCGCTTGTTCGTCGGGCTGAGCACCTCAATCGCCGTGATCACACGCTGCCCGTCTTGCGAGTCGACAATCTCAATGTGTCTTTCCGTGATTGGGTCGTCCGCCACTTGAACGACGGTTGGTTCTGCAATCGCGACGCCAACTGTGTCAGCCTGTAACTCGAACGGAGCCCCGGGGTCTTCCACAACTCGGATGTCCGGGTAAATGAATCGCGAATACGAGTCGTCCACATCAACGGCGAGACCTTCTTCGACCCGAGCTTGCAGATCGATCGGGAGTTGCTCATTCAATTGGTCGCGGGCATAGACCATGAACGCCGTATGGACGTCGCCCCAGTGCCGTTCCAAGTACGGATTCATTCCGGGAAACGGGTTTTCCAACATGCGACACCCCAAGGATGTGAAACCGAATGTGCCAGGCACCGCGTTCAAGGTGCCGCTCCGGCGATTATGCGAAACGGATTGGGGATTGTCACATTGCGGTACATCAACGGCGAGCCCTGCTTCGACCCGAGCTTGCAGATCGACCGGAAGTCGCTCGTTCAATGGGTCGCAAGCTACGGTCGGATGCAATCACTGGCAGGTGCTTCGGGAACCTGATACGTTCGCAGCCCTGCCTCAAACCCTCCCATTTTGTGCAATCCCCACGGTTCGATCATGAAACCAACCCTCCCTCGATTGCTCGTCGCCTTGTCCGCGGTCGTTGCCTGTTTGATTGTTTCAGGCGTTTCCGGTTGTGGCGGTTCGAATGAAGACAAGCCGAAATTCATGAGCATGGGAACCGCTCCGGTTGGTGGAGCGTTTCCAGTGGTCGGTGGCGAGATCGCCGAGTTGCTCAATAACTACAAGGGCGACAACAACTGGAAGGTGCAAGCCAAGGGAACCAAGGGATCGCAGGAGAATATCCGCCGTCTGGATAAGGGCGAATTGGATTTGGCGCTCTCGAATTCCGCGATCTCCTACTTTGCGGTTCAGGGGAAATCCGGTTGGGAAAAGAAGTTCGAGATTCGGGCGATCGCCACATTGGCTCCCAGCGTGGCCATGTTCATCACGACGGCCAACTCGGGGATTAAGAACATCGCCGACCTGAAGGGGAAATCCGTCGTGGTCGGGCCGGCGGGTGCTGGGTTCGAGATGTTCGTCGCACCGATCGTCGAGGCTCACGGCATTAGTTTCGATGACCTGAACAAGAAAAACTCCACACAAAGCGCGGCCGTCGACATGCTGGGCGACGGAGACGCCCAAGCCGCTTTCTTGGGAGGTGCTGTTCCCACCGGTTCCATCACGCAAGCATGCAGCACGTTCGACATTTTCTTCATCCCGTTCGACGAATCCGCTCGAGCCAGTCTGACGACCGACTTCCCGTTCTTCCAAGAGATCACGATCGCCAAGGACAAGTACTCGGACCTGACCGAAGATTTTCAGGGCTTAAACGTCGGCTCGATGCACCTGATTACGTCCGCCAAACACGACGAAGACGAGATTTATCAGATCACAAAAACGATCTGGGAAAACCGCTCGAAGATCAACCATCCGGCCGGGAAGTCGCTCAACGAAAAGAATGCGGCTCGTTTCACCGGCACTCCGTTCCATCCGGGTGCGATTCGGTTCTACAAAGAGATCAACATTTGGAAGGATCCGGCCGAAGCAGCCAAGTCCACGGCAACCGCCAAGACAAAAACGGCGGAATAGCCGAATTGCTGCTTGAGATTGAGATTGGCCAACAGGGACGTGCTTTTATCGATATCGAGCCGGTGCAGGGCAGTGATGAGCTGATGCCTGGCAGGCCCTGCGGGAGCTGAAGTCAGTGTTCGAACGGGTTACGAACGCGGTCGTTGTCGGCCTGGGGATATTTCTCTGTTTCTTCACCCTGGCCGAAGTTAATTACAACTTCCTGCAGCCGCAGTCGGCTTTGGCGGTGTTCGTCGGCGCGGGCTTGGCGTTGTGCTTCTTAACGTACCCGCTGCACGCGATACTCAAGGATACGAACTTGGGTCGCGGGATCGACTACGTGTTTGCGATCGGCGCATTGGCTTGCTGTGCCTACGTCGTCGTGCAAACGGAGCCGGTCAGCGAGGACTATTGGCTGGCGGGGCAATCGGGTGTCGATGACCCGGACGCTGTCGGGAAATCGCTGGCCAATCGAGCTGGTGACGAAACGCCGACCGACTTTTGGATCGGTCTAATCGGCTTGGTGTTGGTGATCGAGGCGACTCGACGGGCGATCGGGCTGGTTGTCCCGCTACTCGCGCTGGCCTTCATCGGGCATGCGTATTACTGCCACGGCGCGATGGAATACGGCTGGCCGAGTTTGCCGAGCTGGATGCTGCCGCACCAAGGTCAAAACGTGGAACGCATCGTCGCGACGACGTTTCTGCAAACGCTCGGTGTCTTCGGTCCCGCCGCCGGCGTGATGTTCAAGTACGTCTTCTTGTTTGTGGTCTTCGGTTCGTTTCTGGAAATGTCGGGAGCGACGCAGTTCATCATCGATTTCGCCGAGCGCGTCTTCGGAAAGAGTCCCGGTGGACCCGCGAAGGTTGCGGTGTTGGGCAGTGGACTCATGGGGTCGTTGTCCGGCAGCGCCGTGGCGAATGCCGTGACGACTGGGGCGTTCACGATTCCGATGATGCGGAACGCCGGCTTCAAGCCGCATATTGCCGCCGGCATTACAGCCGCTGCGGCATCGGGTGGAGCACTTGTACCGCCGGTCATGGGGGCCGGTGCCTACATGATGCTGGAATTGGTGCAGCCGCAAGTCACGTTCTTGCAGGTCGCAAAGGCGGCTCTGATTCCCGCCGTGCTGTACTACCTCTCGATCTTCATGATCGTCCACTTTTATTCACGCCGAATTGGCGTGACGTCCACCGCGCCCGCCGAAGACAAACCGTTGTTCGAATTTGAAGGCATCGTCTTCTTCGGAGCGCTCACCGCGCTGGTCGGTTTATTGGTGTGGGGCTTTTCGCCGTTCAAGGCGGTCACGGGGGCTCTCGTGACAATTCTGTTGCTGGCAACCGTGCGGCGGAAGTTGCAGATCGGCATGACGCCTCGCGTACTGGCGCTGGCTTCGTTCGCGCTCGCCACGTTGGGGTACTACTTTCAATACAACGAGTATCCCGTTCCGGATCCGAACGCGCGGCAGATCTTCGAAGCCTGGTTGTACTCATCGATCATCGGCATGTTCGGTTTGCTGATCTTCGGATTGGTACATCCGGCTTGGCGACCAGAAATGTTGAAGGCGTTGGTGAAGTCGGCCAAGAACGGCATTTCGCTCGTCGCCGCCAGTGCCTGCGTGGGCATCATCATCGGCATCGTGCAGGAAACCGGCATTGCCACGGACTTTAGTGCCGAAATCAAGAAGGTCGTGCAGTCCAATTTGCTAGTGGCACTGCTGGGAATTATGGCTTGTTCGATCGTGTTGGGCATGGGCGTGCCGTCGGTGGTGTGCTATCTGCTGATGGCGACCTTGATGGGGTCTCTGCTGGACGAACTCGGTGTGATTCCGCTTGCCGCCCACTTATTCATCTTCTACTTCGGCATGATGTCAATGGTGACGCCTCCGGTTGCGCTGGCGGCATATGCGAGCGCGTCGATTGCTCAAGCGCCCATCATGAAGACGGCGATTGCGGCGTTCTTGTTTTCGCTGGTGGGCTTCACGCTGCCGTACATGTTCATCTATCGGCCCGAATTGCTGATGCTGAGCAACAAGCCGGAGATCGTGAATCTCAGTTTTCGCGAGATGCAAGATGGAGCACCGCCACGAATCGGAGCCGCGTTAACGCACAACGGCGAGCCCGTTTCCGACACCCGGATCCATCTCAATCGCATTGATGGCGACGAGACGGTTGAAGCGACCACCGACTACCAAGGCATGTTCCATCAGCAGATGCGATCGGGGAGTTGGAGAGTCGTCGTCGAGTTGGGAGACACCAGCGGCGAAGGGGCGTCGGAACCCGAGAAGATTGCGCTCGGGATTCTGGACATCGACCCCACACGCATTACGCAGAGCGACGGGCCGGTCAACAAACCCGGCGATGTCGAACAGAAAGTCGACGAACGCGCGCTGTTCATCGACCAACGATTGTCGTACACGCAGGTGGTCACGTCGTCGATTGCGGCGGCACTGGGAATCATCGCGTTGGCTGCCGGAATTGCGCGCTACTTCTTTGTGCCGATGAGTTTGTTGTGTCGCTTATTGGCCTTCGCGTCGGCCGCACTGCTGTTGTTTCCCGATAAGGGCTTCTTGCTCGGAGGCATCAACTTTTCGATCACGGATTTGGCGGGACTCGCGTTGCTGATCGTCGTGTGCGTGCTGAATAAGATCGCCGCTCGGGCGATTCCCGCGGTTGCGACAACGTAGCCGGCGTGCCGTAGGGTGTTGAATATTTTGAGTTCAAGCTGGTTGGGGACGCGGATGTGGGAGCCGCACCGCTCTCCACCGACCCCGCGTCGGTGGAAGCAACGACTGACAAGCTACTGGACGGCC
>JAQBZS010000277.1 GCA_027622115.1 Planctomycetota bacterium
CGAGCGTGGGTCAACCACAGCCGAACGTCGCGGAAAAAACGCCCAACGAGTTTCCCTTGAAAGCACCCAGTCGATGGCCGGCTGTCTCAATGGTGGAGTTGTTGAGTTACGACCCCTTTCGCGATCTCAACGAGCCACTGGATTCCGAAATGGTTGCAGATCGAAACAACCTGACCGCGAACAACGACTCCGAAGCCTCGGCGATTGAAGCAGTCGATCCGATTGACCCTCGATCCTCGACCGAACGCGATTGGACCACGCATATGAAAAAAGAAAATCAGCCGTTCGTGGTGTTGCGCAGCGATCACGGCGTGACCGCACTTGTGGGCGATCGAAGAATTCGCGAAGGCGGCGTCACGAACGGTGTTCGCGTGCTGTCGATCCAAGCCGAGCGATTACTGCTCTCGATCGAGAGCGAATCACAACCGTCGGATCGCTCGACGAAGATAGGGGCAGATTCTTGGTGAACGGCAAGTCGCTACTAGGCATCAAGACTTCTGGTATCCGAATCGCCGCGATGGGGAATAACCGAGCAATTCGCTGGATGAGGTCACGCCGGATTGCTTGGACACCGCGAGACGTCGCAGCATGTCGTGGACGATTACGGGATCTTGCCCGGTGTGTGCCGCAATCTCGGAGACCCCGACTTCGCGACCTTGGTGTTGGTCCAGGAAGCTCACCAAAGTCTCCTGCAAATCGATCACTGCCGCCGCAGCCAGCTTGCCGGCTTGGACACCGGGTTGGTGATACGCATTGATGCCGATGAACGACGCGTAAAAGCCAACCGCCCGTTCGAAGAGCGCGATCAACGCACCCAGGTGATACTCATCCACGTGCTCAAAGCACAAACGCATCGATGGTCGACCCGCTTCATGCAGTGCCGTTTGCGTGCCATCAAGAAATGCCGCCAAATAATCGCCAACCGTCACCGAGACATCGCCTTGTTTCTCGACGATCCAGTCCGCGTCTTGTCGCAACGGCTGCAAGAACATGGCCGTGAAATCGGCGGTGCCTTCTCGGAGTTGCTGAATGTACGAGTGTTGGTCTGATGAACCCTTGTTGCCGTAGACGGTGATGCCGTGCCCGTCTTTCCCGAGCGATTCCATCACCAGTTGCTGGAGATAGCGGCTGAAGAGCACCAGTCGATCACAATACGGGAGAATCACCAGATTCCCGCGACCCGACAATTCGACAGCCGAGTGCCAAGCCAACGCCATCAGCATCGCCGGGTTTTGAGTCATGATTTCGCCGCGAGTGGCTTCGTCCATGTCACGAGCCCCCCGCAACAGCCGGTCGACATCGAAGCCCAGCAAGGCGGCGGGCAGCAGTCCAACGGGCGAAAACAGCGACGTCCGTCCCCCAACCCAGTCCTCGATCGGGAATCGTGCCACCCACTCTTGATCACTCGCCAATTTGTCCAACGTACTGCCGACACCCGTCACCGCGACGGCATGGTCGCGGAAGTTCAGGCCGGCGGCTGCAAACTGAGTTTCCGTCACCGCCATGCCGTTCTGAGTTTCGCGCGTGGAGCCTCCCTTCGACACGACGATGCACAGCACGTCGTCCAGCGATCCCAGGTCGTCGAACACCCGCTGCATACCAGTGGGATCGGTGTTGTCGAGCGTAAACAGCGCCGGGGTGTTGCCGGGCGATCGCAGTCCGTCATAGACCATTTGCGGGCCGAGCGCCGAACCTCCGATCCCAATCAGCAAGAACCGGCGGAATCGATCTTTTTTTTCGCGAATCGTTTTTGCAAACGCACAAACCGCCTCGCGCGCTTGGTTGATGCCCACCCGCAACTCGGCAGGTGCCTTGTCCACGTTTCGGAGCCAGTAGTGCCCGACACGTCGCTTTTCATCGGCATTCGAGATCGCGCCGCCTTCCAATTCCCGCATCGCCGCGAGAGCCCGCGATACTTGAGCTTCGAGCTTGGACCGATCGGATTCGGCGAACTTCATCTTGGTTGTGTCGAGTTCGATTCCCGCGGCAACGATCCGTTGCTTGAGCGATATTTCCGTCATGACTTGGTTTCCGTTCTTCGTGTGCGGCGAGTGCATTGGCAAAGCGGAAAGTGACATACGTAATCGGCGCGATGTCCGCGAGCCAATCGGCACCGAATTCTCATACGGCGGACCAATTGCACTCGCTCTCCGTGGAATCGGGGTCACGGTTGCAGGGCTGAAACATGCGAATGTTGGATAAAGTGTTTTCGACGGGCGTGACGATCGCCAAAAAAACTTCCGTCAACTCTCCCAGCGACTGCTCCGAAACGAGACTTTGCCCAAAGGGACGTGGTGATTTCTCCCTTGCGAAGCTGGTTGGAGTCTGGCATGACGCTTCGACAGAATTGCCTGAATTCAAAGACGCGCGGCTCGGCGGCGATGAACCATGAACGTGACTGCACAGCTCAAACAGGCGTTGGAACATCATCAGGCGGGACGACTGGATCCTGCAGCGGAGATGTATCGCACGGTCCTCCAATACGATCCCGAGAATCCGCATGCCCTGCACTTGCTGGGCATGGTGCTGCATCAAACCGGGCACGCGACGGCGGCCATCGAACTCATTCAACGCGCGATTGGCGGCATGCCGGACAACCCGGTGTTCCATAACAATCTGGGGATTGTTCTGCGGGCGACCGGCAATCTTGTCGAGGCGTCACAGTGTTACCAGCGGGCTCTCACGCTCAAACCCGATTACGCCGAAGCCCACTACAATCTCGGCAACGTCCATCAAGATCTCAACCGGATCCAAGCCGCCATCGACTCCTTTGAGCAGGCTCTGAAGCTGCGGCCGGGATTCGCCGACGCGCTGAACAATCTGGCCGTCGCCGCCAAGAATCTAGGCGAACTGGACAAAGCATTTTCGCTCTATCGCCAACTGATCGAGATTCGCCCGGACGCGATTTCCTGGAACAATTTGGGAGACGTTCTGTGGAGACGCGGGGAAATTGAAGAGGCGATTGTTTGCTTCCGCACGGCGCTGAAAATCAGCCCGGATGACGCAGCCGTGCATGGCAACCTGCTGTATTACATGAAGTACGACGCCCAGGCGGATCCCACCGACGTGTTTGCCGAACACGTTCGCTGGGGACAACGCTTCGATGAAGTACCTCCCAGGGAATTTGAAAACGTTCGCGATCCCGACCGTCCCCTCCGAATCGGATACGTCTCGCCGTCGCTCTGCCGCAACCCCGTGGCGTATTTTCTGGAGGGCATTCTTCGCCATCAAGATCCCAGCCGAGTGCAAAGTTGGTGTTTTTCGGATGCGAACGTCACGGACAACTTCACCGAACGACTGCGAAGTCTCGCCGACGGATGGCATGACACGCGTCAACTCAGCGATGGCGAATTGGCCGAGCGAATCCTCGAAACCAAGATCGATATTCTGGTCGACTTGGCAGGTCACACAAGTCACAACCGGCTCAGCGTCTTTGCGAAGCGACCGGCTCCGATTCAGGTCACGTATCTCGGCTACCCGGATACAACCGGACTGAAAGCGATGGACTATCGGTTGACCGATGCCGTCGCCGACCCAGCCGGTGAATTCAAGCGTCATACCGAAGAGTTGATTCGGCTGCGGGATTGTTTTTGCTGTTACAGCCCGCCGGAGTCGCCGGCAGTCGCACGTCTCCCTGCTTCGGCATTGGGCCACATCACATTCGGATCGCTGCATAATCTGGGACGTTTGAACCGGACAGTGCTCGAGACATGGTGCCGTATCCTCGATGCGATTCCCGATTCTCGGTTGGTCATGTTTCGCGATACGTTGCACGGAAAGGTACGGACCCAATTCCTCAAAAAGTTCGCCGAGCATGGAATTTCGGCGAACCGGGTCGATTTGCGGCACGGCGTTGCGGACGGCTCGGCGTATTTGAGCCACTACTCCGACATCGACATCACGTTGGACACATTCCCCTGGGGCGGTCACACCACGGCTTGCGAATCGCTATGGATGGGTGTGCCGGTGCTGACACTCCGTGGTCAGGCCCACGCAGGTCGGATGGTTGCTAGTGTGCTGAGCGTCGTCGGTCTGGCCGATTGGATTGCGGACGATCTGGATGACTACGTTTCACGAGCCGTCCGGTTCGCGTCCGACGTTCCCGCCTTGTCCCGAAATCGATCCGCCATGCGTCAGCACATTGCAAGATCGGCGTTATGTGACGGTGCCGCGTTTACCCGCAACTTGGAATCGATCTATTGCACCATGTGGCGGAAGTGGTGCCAACCAGTTGATGATTGAGCAAATCGTTCACCGTGATTTCCGGGAAGCTGATGGCGAATTCCGTGTCCGAGATTGTTCACCAAACAGTCTGCCAAACTGGCAGCAACACCGAGACCAAAGGTGTTGACTTGAGTGAGGTTGCTACGGCCAAGGAACACATGTCGTTGTTCTGTCGCGGGTTACGACACACGTTTTTGTTCCGGCACACAATTCGCTCTCCGCCTCGACAGCGTACAAAGTGCGCCGTTCGTGTCAGACGAGCGGGTGAGTCAGCACACGACTTCATATGGCGGATACAAAGCAGACCAACTGAGGAGAACCTGATGGCGAAGAAGGCTTCAAAGGGATCATCGAGCATCAAAATCGTGCCACTTGGAGATCGAGTGGTCCTGAAGCGGGCTGAAGCGGCTTCCACCACGACTGGCGGCATCGTGCTGCCGGACTCCGCCAAGGACAAACCTCAGAAGGGCGAAGTCGTGGCGATCGGCGATGGCCACGTGAATTCGAAGGGCGAGAAAATTGCCTTGACCGTGCAAGAAGGCGATCGAGTGCTGTTCAGTTCCTACGCCGGCGACGAGATCAAGCTGGGCAACGACGAATTCCTGCTGCTTCGCGAAAGCGACATTCTGGCGACTTACTGATCCGGCCGAAGTTCGCCATTCGGCGGCAGCGGCGAATTCCCAATAAAACACACCATTTCGAATACTGAAGGAGAAACAGTCTCATG
The DNA here is from genome assembly GCA_027622115.1 of Planctomycetota bacterium. Taxonomy (GTDB): domain Bacteria; phylum Planctomycetota; class Planctomycetia; order Planctomycetales; family Planctomycetaceae; genus JAQBZS01. The sequence goes on from JAQBZS010000277.1 coordinate 4,952, forward strand.
GCAAAGATGATTGCCTTTGATCAAGAAGCCCAAGAAGCCATGCGGCGCGGTGTGAGCAAGTTGGCTCGCGCGGTACGCGTGACTCTCGGCCCGCGTGGACGCAACGTGATTCTTGAGAAGAGCTTCGGCTCGCCGACCGTCACCAAAGACGGCGTAACTGTCGCTCGTGAAATCGAACTCAGCGACAAGTTCGAAGACATGGGTGCCCGCATGGTCCGTGAAGTCGCCAGCAAGACGTCCGACGTCGCTGGTGACGGCACGACAACCGCGACCATCATGGCCGAAGCCATTTACAACGAAGGTCTCAAGGCAGTTGTGGCCGGCGTCAGCCCAATCGGCATGAAGCGCGGCATGGATCAAGCCGTCGAGGACATCGTCGGCAAGCTGAAGGCCATGGCCACCGAATGCCGTTCCAAGAAAGCCATTGCTCAGGTCGGCACCATCGCCGCCAATAACGATGCCGAAATCGGCAACATCTTGGCCGACGCGATGGAGCAGGTCGGCAAGGACGGCGTGATTACCGTGGAAGAGGGCAAGAGCCTGAACACGGACTTCCAAGTCGTTGAAGGCATGCAGTTCGATCGCGGCTATCTGTCGCCGTATTTCGTGACCGACCCGCAAAGCATGGAAGGCGTCTTCGAAGACTGCTACGTGTTGGTTCATGAAAAGAAAATCACGAACATCAAGGACTTGGTTCCGGTCTTGGAAAAAGTCGTGCAGTCCGGCAAGCCGTTGCTGATCGTCGCCGAAGACGTCGAAGGCGAAGCTCTGGCCACGTTGGTGATCAACAAGCTCCGAGGCACCTTCAAAATCGTGGCCGTCAAGGCTCCTGGTTACGGGGATCGCCGCAAAGCGATGTTGCAAGACTTGGCCATCATGGTGGGAGGTACGGCGATCTTCGAGGACTTGGGCATTCAGTTGGAAAACGTGCAGTTGTCCGACCTCGGTTCCGCCAAGAAGGTTGTTGTCGACAAAGACAACACCACCATCATCGAGGGCTCGGGTAAAAGCACCGAAATCAAGTCACGGATCGACCAAATTCGTCGTGAACTTGAGAATTCCACCAGCGACTACGATCGCGAAAAGCTGGAAGAACGCATCGCGAAGTTGTCCGGCGGTGTGGCTCAGGTCAACGTTGGTGCCGCGACCGAAAGCGAAATGAAAGAGAAGAAAGCTCGCGTGGAAGACGCATTGCATGCGACTCGCGCGGCCGTCGAAGAAGGAATTCTGCCGGGTGGCGGCGTGGCGTTGTTGCGAACGTCGATTTCGTGCAAACCCAAGGGTTTGGGTGAAGACGAGACGATTGGCTACAACATCATCCTGCGAGCCTGTCGTGCTCCGCTGACGCAAATCGCGAACAATGCCGGCGTTGACGGCAGCGTGATCTGCGAAAAAGTGGCGTCCGACATGGACGGCAACAAGGGCTACAACGCCGCGACGGGCAAGTACGAAGACTTGGTCAAAGCCGGCGTGATTGATCCCACCAAGGTGACTCGCACGGCGCTGGAAAACGCGGCAAGCGTGTCGACTCTGTTGCTCACCAGCGATGCCTTGATTGCCGAGATGCCGAAGGACGGCAAGAAGGGCGGAGGCGGAGACAACGACGTCTATTGATCGCAGTTCGGATGACGATCGAAATCGAGAAACGCACTCGTCGGCTTGCCCGAGGAGTGCGTTTTTCATGCGCGATTTGACATCCGCCTTCACGAAACCGGATTCTCTATGAGACCCGACGTGTGGGACCGGCGTCAATACAGCACGATCGCTCGGCCAGGACCGCCGTGGCAGTCTCGGATTTTGATGGCCGCGAACAGGAAGTAGGCGTTCTCCGGCACCTTGCCGACATTGTGCAGGAATTCGACGCCCACCATGTCGCGACTTGCCATCGCCCAATACGTCATCAACGCCCGCCGCGAATCCACGCCGCCAAGATCGGGGGCATCGGTGGCAATGCAACGAATTCCCTGCTGCGCCAGATATACGATCGCATCCGGTCCCGGAGCCGGCCATCCTTCACTGCGGCCATTCAAGGGATCGGCCCATAACCCCGAGTCGTCCGGTCGCGGCTTGAAGTGCTTGTCGATGTGGCCCGAGCGGAAGATGACAATGTCGCCGCGTTTCAACGGACCATGTTGCTTTTCCCAAGCCGAAATATGCGACGGTTTGATCTCGGGTGATGCCGGCCAGCTCGGTTTCGGTGCCGTGCCGACCAACGAGCCGACGTCGATCACGCGCGCCGGACCGCACGTCCATTCGATCGGCACTTGCTCGGTCGTCATCGAACTCGTGCCGCGTGGACCGTACTTCTTTTCGTATTCGGCCAGCAGGGCTCGGACGTGCGGCGCGTATTCCACAGCGACACCTTTCGGCGGCAATGCGAATGACGGCGGAACGAGACTCGTTCCCGCTTGGCTATCCATAATGTGCGTGTGATGGTGCAGGTCGAGATGCGGGGCGTAAAGGAAATCGACCTTGAGATACGGGTGGCGATGCTTGCCGACTCCCGCTCCCGGCGACGAAACCGGAAAGTCCGTCGCGAGCACGGGTGAAAGATCGATGGCTCGTTTCTTGCGGGCGGACTCGATCAAACGCCGTGGAAGGTCTCCGCCGACGATCGAGAACGCTCGGATTTCGCCGTACGGGCCGTCCCGATGTCGCGGCCCCAGCGTGCAGTAGAACGCACCGGTGGCGGGTAACTCGCCGAGACGCGTCGCGCTTTCGGTCCACACCATGCCGTGTTCGAGACCGGCGTAATGCGTGGGTTCCGCGAGATTCGGCAGCGGCCCCATGCTGGCACTGTCCGTGCCGAGAATCATGACTTTCTTGCTTGCCAGGTACTCCATGCAATCGGGGTCGGGATTGGGATAGCCGGGGCTTTTGCGTTCCAGCGCGGCCGCGATGAAACGGTGACCGGCAGGAAACGGCCGATAGTATTTGTCCGAATACCCGCTACGGAACAGCACCACGTCTCCGAAACCCACAGCCCGATGCTGATTCTCGAAGCGTTGAACATGTTTGGCACGAACGAGCGGACTCACACCCTTCGCGGCTTGGTCCAGCAAATCTCGGATATCCACCACGCACGCTTCGCCACCGAACTGCCACGGCTCGATGACGTGCGTAAACGCGTGACCGAACTTGCCGGAATTCGGCAGCTTCAATTCGGGCCGCGCGACGGAATGCGGCGGAACATCCAACTGCGTCCCGGTGTTTCCATCGATGGTCAAGACATCAATGTTGTAAGGGCTATCCGGTCCGAT
>JAQBZS010000278.1 GCA_027622115.1 Planctomycetota bacterium
GTCGTAGCGAGCGATGTCGCCACCGAGAATCGGGTGGTAGGCTCGACCGAGAGCATCCACCACGATGAACGCATACATGTGTCGGCAATCCAGCAGGTCGCGGTACTTGCCGGTCTTGAGATCGAGAATCATGAAGTGCGTACTCTCGATCGGCCGCTCGTCCGAACACGTCGAGACATACGCCACGCCGCGAGATTCGTCCGGCGTGATGCTGATGATACCCTGGTGTTTGACGGGGATGTCGTACACGCGGGTCTTGCCGGTCTTGGGGTCGTAAACCATCGGGTGACCGCCGAGGTATTCCGTGCGTGTTTCACCCTTCACGGGGTAACCCTGTTTCGTGCCGACATAGATGCGACCACTCTCGCCGACGTTGTTCCGCGTGTGAAACTTGGATTGCGCCGCGAAGCCTTTGCGATCCACGCCGATCTCTTTCTCGGCGTCGAGCACCATTTTCATGGCCTTGGTCTTGGGATCGAACTCGACCAAGTACGCGTTGTCCTGGTACTTCGCCGTGCCGACATAGATGCGACCGTTCTTCCCTTCGACGATCGAAAAGTAGCCGCTTTCTTCGCTGGTCAGTTCGCTTGGCACGCGATGCGCGGTGGACCACACAAAGTGTTGAAAAGTCTTGTCGGCGTCGTCGGCCGCCCGCAGCGGCGAGACTCCCGGCAGCCAGACGCTCAACACGAGAAGTCCGAGTAACAACGGTGACGGTGCGAGCTGACGCATGGTTGATCTCCTACTCCTGAGACGGGGCAAGTCGGTGTGCTTTGATTCGCGCACGATGTTAGCCTGCGCGTGGGGATGCGAGCAGGAACTACTTCCCGTTTCGTAGCCGCCGTCGCCCGTAGCCAGCGTCGCCAGACGGTGGGGGCCGCTGAGAAACCACCGTCTGGCGACGGTGGCTACAATGCTGAATGGTTTCGTGCTGGGAGAGAAACATGAAGTTGGTCGTGGCGTTGTTGGCGTGTTTTGCGGGCATCCTTGCAACCGGTCGTCATGCGGTTGCCCAGCCTGGTTTGCCCAGCTTTGGGCTGGAGCGGCAACTGCTGTCCGAATCTCCGGAAGCGCTGGTCCAAGCCGCGCGTGAATCCGGCGATCCGGTTCGCGGTGCCATCGCGTTTCACCAGCCCTACGCCTCCTGTACGAAATGCCATACGGCCGGCGAAAATGACAAACCGCTCGGGCCGGACCTTGCGAAATCCGGCAAGGAACTGAAGCCGACACAGATTGTGGAATCGATTCTCGATCCGTCGAAAACGGTCAAGAAGGGGTTTGAGACGATCACCATCACTACGGTGAAGGGCAAGGCGCTCAGCGGATTGCTGGTTGAAGATCGAGCCGACGCGATCGTGTACCGCAGCTTGGAACTCGGAGGTAAGACGGTCACGTTGGCCAAGTCCGACGTGGATGAATTCGTCCGCAGCAAGCAGTCCATCATGCCCAAGGGTTTGGTGAATCAACTGAGCAGCCGACAACAGTTCTTGGATCTCGTGCGATACTTGATTGAAATCACCGAGCAAGGTCCGCAGCGTGCCTTGCAACTGCGACCCAATCCGTCGTTGTACGCGGCGCGAGCCCTGCCCGCATACGAACAGCACATCGACCACGCCGGCATCATCGGTAGTCTCGACAACGCGGCCTTCAAACGCGGCGAAGCCATTTACAACCGGCTGTGCATCAATTGTCACGGCACGCGCGATCGACCGGGTTCGCTGCCGACGTCGTTGAGGTTTGCGACAGGAAAATTCAAGAACGGCGGTGATCCGTTCACGATGTATCAGACGCTGACTCGCGGGTTCGGCATGATGGTGCCGCAAACTTGGATGGTGCCGCAGCAGAAGTACGACGTGATCCACTACATCCGCGAGGCCTATCTGAAGCCGCACAATCCGTCGCAACTGTTCGCGATCACCAACGACTACACGTCCAGTTTGCCCAAGGGCGATACTCGCGGACCCGCTCCCAGCAACGACGAGCCGTGGATTCTGATGGACTACGGCCCCAGCTTGATCGCGTCCTACGAACTTTCCGGAGCCGACTTGAATTTCGCGTACAAGGGCGTGGCGATGCGGTGTGTCGCGAGGCCGACGTTGGATGATCTTCGATCACGACACGCTGCGAATGTCGGCGGCCTGGTCGGGTCGAGGATTCATCGATTGGAACGGCATTATGCTCAACGGACGACATGGCATTCACCCGCGATTGGTGGGCGAAGTGCTGGCTGCGAATCCGATTGGACCCGGTTGGGCGAATCCCGAAACCGGCGGCTTTGAAGACCCGAGACTGCGTGGTCGAGACAACCGGATGTACGGTCCGCTGCCGCGCAAGTGGGCTCATCTCAAAGGCATCTACAACCACGGCCCGCGGACAATCGTGTCGTACACCGTGGGCACGACGAGTGTGTTGGAGTCGCCCGGTCTGGTGGAAACGACAGCGGGCAGCGTGTTGACTCGCACGTTCAACGTCGGCCCGCGTGATCGAGACATGACGCTGCAAGTCGCCACGATCGAGCGTCCGAGTGGTGCACTGGCATTGTTGAAGCTCAACGGCTCGCACGGAACGACCGTGGCGTTCGGCATGGGTAACGATGAGCCGAAAGCGGAAATCCCCAAGACCGAATCGTTCAGCTTCAACGGAGCGACTCGGGTCGAAATTGCCAATGGCGACGACTTCGACATGCACGGCCGGGACTTTTCCATCACTGCCCGCATCCGCACCAAGAAGGACGGCACGATCTTCGCCAAGACGAAACAGGACGGCCCGTGGCTGGCTGACGGCAAGACGTTGTTCCTTCGCGGCGGACGACTGGCGTTCGACATCGGCTGGGTCGGCGCGGTGCAATCGAAGCGACGAATCGCGGACGGGAAACCACACGACATCGCCCTGACCTGGAACGCCAAAACCGGCGCGGTTCGCATGTATGTCGACGGCAAGTTGGACGGCTCGGGCAGCCTGAAACCCAAGGCCGTGCAAAAAAGCTTCGTCGTGCGGATCGGTTACACATCGCCGAACTTCCCTGGGAAGAACTCGTTCTTCGACGGCGACATCTCACGAGTCGCTTTCTTCCAACGCGAGTTGACGGATCGTGAAATTGCCGAACGGGGTCGAGGTGCGGTTGGTGGCTCGGCTGCCGCTGAACGATCGCCGCTGGCCGAGTGGAATTTCGAGAAAGCTCAGGGCGACACGATCGCCAGTACGACCGGCAAGAAGCATGTCGGCAACATCATTCGAGGTATCGCAAATTCGACGAATGGCCCCGCGATCGGGTCGCTCGTGGCGGGATTCACGGGTGCTGCTGTGAATTGGTCGCGGTCCAAAGACGGCAAGAGTCTTAGGCTGACAATTCCCGCGGGCGACAAACCGCTGCGCGGAACGCTGTGGTTCGCCAAGGCGGCCGACCTGTCGGAAGCCCACGCCATCACGGCCGGTTTGGATACGACGCAGTTCGGCGAAGATCTCGCGCCGCTGACCAAAGGCGGTCCCCAGCGGTGGAACGCGCCGATCAAAACCATGGCGCAGATCGCTCAAGACCAGGGTCCATTCGCCGTCGATGTGTTGAATTGTCCGGACGCAAACCCGTGGAACGCCCGTGTGCGTCTCACCGGGTTCGACTTTTATCCGGACGGCGATCGCATGGCCGCTTCGACCTGGGACGGCGATGTGTGGCTGCTCAGCGGACTGAGCCAATTGCCGGATGCCGTACACGGTCCGACGAAATCCGTGGAACTGACTTGGCAACGCATCGCCACGGGGCTGTTCCAGCCGCTCGGCGTGAAGCTGGTGGACGGCAAGCTGTATGTCTCGTGCCGAGACCAAATCGCGATTCTGCACGATTACAACGGCGATCATGAAATCGACTACATCGAGAATTTCAACAACGACCACCAAGTCACCGAGCACTTCCATGAATTCGCCATGGGTCTGCAAACCGACGACAACGGCAACTTTTACTACGCCAAATCAGCTCGGCACGCACTCACGGCGTTGGTGCCGCATCATGGAACGTTGCTGCGAGTTTCGAAGGATGGATCACGAACCGACATCCTGGCCAACGGGTTTCGCGCGGCGAACGGCGTGTGCCTGAATCCGGACGGCACATTCATCGTCACCGACCAAGAAGGTCACTGGAATCCGAAGAACCGCATCAACTACGTGAAGGAAGGCGGCTTCTACGGCAACATGTTCGGCTATCACGACGTGAAGGACTCGTCCGATTCGGCAATGGAACAGCCGTTGTGCTGGATCACAAACGCGTTCGACCGGTCGCCCGCGGAACTGTTGTGGGTGGACAGCAAAAAGTGGGGCCCGCTGAACGGATCGCTGCTGAATTTCTCGTACGGTTACGGGAAGGTGTATGTCGTGCCGCACGAACGAGTCGACGGACAGGTTCAGGGCGGCATGTGCGAATTTCCCATCGCACAATTCCCCACCGGCGTGATGCGAGGCCGATTTCGTCCGCAAGGCGGACAGCTCTTTACGTGCGGCATGTTCGCGTGGGCCGGAAGCCAACACCAACCGGGCGGGCTGTACCGCATTCGATACACCGGCAAGCCCGTGCATTTGCCCGTGGGATTGAAGGCCACGCCGAGCGGCATGCAGGTCACGTTTTCGGGCGCGCTCGACCCGGAGTCCGCCAAGGACACCGACAAGTTCGCCGTAAAAACGTGGTCGCTCAAACGCACGGCAGGTTACGGCTCAAAGCACTACGACGAACGCCCCTCGAAAATCACGGGCGTGCGGTTGTCGGCGGATGGTCGAACGGTGTCGATCGATATCGACGGGATGAAACCCACTTGGTGCATGGAGATTACGTATTCGCTTCGTGGATCAAACGGCGAAGCCGTGAATGGCCGCATTCACAACACGATTCACAAGCTCGGCAAGGAATGAGTGCGAATTTCGCCAGGAGTCGAACCTGGTCCTCGACCTTCGCACGGTCGCGTGCGAATCCGCCACACTCCAAGAACGCGGGCATTTGTCATTAGTTATTTGTCAATTGTCATTTGCCATTTTCCGCTAGCCCGATGACAGATGACTAATGATAAATAACTAATGACAAATCGTCAGAGCCGACGGCGGGATTCTGGTGACGCTCACATCTGGCCGGTGGGAACCGGTGCTACGCAAAGTCGCGGAGTAGACTTGCCGGGAATTGCACCCGGATTCTCGACCACGAGTCCGGGAAGGAAAACGGGACAGGTTCGATTTTGCGGCCTATTTGAACGAACCTTTCCCGTTTTCTTTTCAGTGCCACACAGAGCTTGAGGCGAATGCCAAGTTGGATGGCCGGGGCAACTTGAACCCGACGCAGCACTGGCAAAGCCAGTGGCACACCATCATTCGCCCGTGCCATCCCGGCGCCGTCATTCTGCGGGGTCGTCCGGCTTGACGTAGAACTTGGTCAAGTCAAACGCGGACTCTTCGTCCGTCTCCAACATCTGCAACCGCAATTCCAAGCGTTGCAGGCGCCGTTCGATCACGAGCGGGATATCGGGCTCCAACGGCTTGGCGACCGGCTTCGGGACGGCCGGATATCCCAGTTGCCGTTGCAGAGCCGCGAATAAGAACAACGGGTCTCGACCGATGCTGGCCTTGGCCATGCGACCTTCTTGCTCGCCGAACAATACCGGCGCGGCGAGTTCAAATTGGTCGTTGCGAGTTCGCCGACGTTGCTCCGTCACGTAGTGCTGAGATCGATGGTAAATGAGATTCGGGAAATCCGTTTCGCCCAACCGCCGCCGAGCCTTGAGAATCCAGTCTCGCCATTCTTCCGGATACATTGGGTCGTGGGCCATCGCGAACATGCCGGCTTCATAACCCAAACGGTTTCGAGCAATGCATTCGAACTGGTACACGAACAGCCCCGCCAGCGGTGGTGATTCGGCGCGGTACTCGGCTTCGCGTTCCAGAATGACGAGTGCGACTGTTTGCTCGAACTTGGACCGGTCCTCCTCGGCTTGATGCATGATGAATGCTTGGAACGGGGTAAAATAATGGCTCAGCCGTGCCATGCCGTCGGAAATCCGGCCCGTCAATTCGATCTCGCCATGCAGAAACTCGATCGCCATCGGGAGTTTCGTCGTGGCAAGGATTTCGTCTTGGATTCGCTCAAGGATTTCCTGCGAATTGATCGCGGCATCCAACCGTTCGCGGTACACGCGAAAGAAGTAAGTCTGCTCGATGTATTCCTCACGGTCCAATGGGGCATTCACTACAGCACACCGAATTCTTCATACGCCTCGGCGGCCTGCATTCCACCGCGAATCGCGTCGCGAGTCCGATTCTCCGCGTGGACTTTGTCCCAGGCCCGTTGGATGGCTTCGTCACGAATCGCCGCGGGAACCACCGCGATGCCGTCGCAATCGGCAATGACCAGATCGCCCGGTGAAAACGTCACGCCGTCGATTTCCACAACGACGTCCAGATCGATGACTCGCTGCCGATTCTGACTGTCGTAGATGCACGTGCCGCGAGCGAAGACTGGAAAGCCCATCGTGCGGATCTGACGGACATCGCGAACGGCTCCGTCGATCACGGCTCCGACGCAACCCTGATTTCGCGCGGCGGTGGTGAGCAATTCGCCCCAAATCCCGGATCGCATCGAACCACCGGCCGCCGCAATCAACACGTCGTCCGCCCGGCAGGCGTCAACGGCTTGAAGTTCCAACTCGTACGGGGCGGGGTCTTCGTGAGCCATGTCGACCCACAACGTGGTCTTGCAGTTTCCCACGAGCACCGAGTCGGTGGTCAAGTTCGACAGCGGAATTCTCGGCGACTGATGCGTGAACCCCATGCCGTCAAGCGCGTCGCAGACCACGGCGCTGTAAAGCGTCTCACGCATCATTTCGAGTGTGATTGTCCTTGGCATCCGGTTTCCTTCCCCGTTTTATCCCATCGTCGACCGCCGTCGTCGTCCGCCGATAAAGCTGTCGATCACCATGTTGCCCAAATCTTGTGCGTTGCAATAGGCCGAGACACCACCGGACACCTGAGCCATCCGCTCCACGAAATTGACCAGCCCCAAATAGAAGTAGTCTTCGATCAACGCAAAGCTCGACATGTGAATGCCCTCGTTCGCACAGCGTTTGACTTCGGTCAACGTCATGCGAGCCGTCTTTTCGGACGGCGGGTAGACCAACAACAGGTCGCGACCTTCCAGATGCGCCGTCGGTTCGCCGTCCGTGATCGTGATGATCTGCTTGTTTTGGGCGGGCTGCCGACTGAGGATGCGCCGAGCGAACTGCAAACCGGCTTGGATGTTCGTGAAATGTTCCGGCACGAATTGCGGCGGGTTGTCGAGATTGATCCGCAAATGGACTCGGGGGTCGAAAATGCTGACCTGTTTCGGGGCCGAATACAGCAGCTCGCGTTCGGTCATCGGCGTGGCGTACGAGTAGAACCCGACGATCTGCATGAAGTCGCCGCGATAGCGACCGCTCACCAACGACTGCAACGCCATCGCCACCTTCTTCGCACCACCGTACTTGCCGTAACGAGCCATGCTGCCGGACATGTCGACCAACACCACCGTGGCGCAGGCCGTTTGGTATTCCGTGTCGTAAACCACCAAGTCGTCTTCCTCGATGTGAATCGGCGATCGCATGCCGTCGCGGTAGAGGGCGTTCTTGAGTGTCTCGTGCATGTTGAGGTTGGACAGCGATTCCCCGAATTCGTACGGCTTCGATTCCTCGTGAACCGTTTGGCCGGCACCACGAAACTCGGTGTCATGGTTGCCGAGTTTGTCTTTCCGAGTGACGTTGAATAGTTCTTCGAGCGCCCGGTTCTCAACACGACGCATGCCGCGAGGAGTGATCTGAAACTTGCCGTCCGAGTCTTTCTCGACCAATCCCCGCTTCAGCAGCATCTCGACGAGATCCGGGTGTTCTTCCTGCCAGTCGTCGAGGTAATCGAGCATGTGTTCGCCATAATCCAGCATGTGCTTGCTGAACTCGTCGAACAATTTATCCGCGGATTGCGGCGTGAATTCTTGGGAGCCGTCCCAGCGTGAATATTCGAATTCCGGCATGAGGTTGTCCGAACGGAAGAGCCGCGAGTGAACGCCAAGCAACGCGAATGCAAACATCGAATCGCGTACCGACCACAGTATGCCGTGTGGAGACCGGCGGCAGCAACGCGGTGGCTTCGAGATGAGTTCGCGGACTCCCATTTATTCTCTACGCGGCCAATAATGGCACATTC
>JAQBZS010000279.1 GCA_027622115.1 Planctomycetota bacterium
GAGTTATTCGTCGATTCGAGCGAGTGGGTTAGTTCTGCCGAGCTTTGATGTCGATCGCAGAGCATCAAATCGACGGTTCCACGTTGCTGACATCCGTTACCGATCTGCGAACTGGTCTCACAATGGCAACCGAACTCGAAGCCGAATCAACAACCGCAAACGCGAGTTCAAACGGGGAAATTCCCACGCTTCAAGCGGGCGACCGCTTGACACTCGACGAGTTCTTGCAGCGGTATGAAACGATGCCCGATGTCGATTTCGCCGAACTTGTTGAAGGGGTGGTCTACATGTCATCTCCTGTTTCGGCCGACGGACACGGAGAACCGCATTTCGACTTCGTGACGTGGCTGGGTGTCTATCGGGCTCGAACTGCAGGCGTGCTCGGCGGCGACAACTCGACGTTGAAGCTGGATCTCGACAACGCCCCTCAGCCAGACGGATATCTGCGATTACTGCCCGAGCACGGCGGTCGCGCTCGGCTGGCGGATGGCTATCTTGAAGGCGCTCCCGAGTTGATTGTCGAAATTTCCGCGAGCAGCGCCAGCTACGACTTACATGACAAGCTTCAAGCTTATCGCCGGAACGGCGTTCGCGAGTATGTCGTCTGGCGTGTTTGGGATCGGGCCGTCGATTGGTTCAAGCTGCAAGAAGGCCGATTCGAAAAGCAACAGCCCAGCGGCGGAGTGCTGAAAAGTCAGGTCTTCCCCGGACTGTGGCTGGACGTTGACGCCGTGATCGCAGGCGACTTGGCTCGTGTTCTTGATGTTCTCGCTGAAGGCTTGGCGTCTGATGACCATGTCGAATTCGCGGCGCGGCTCCGGAGCGATGCGACTTAATCTCTGCCGGCAAGCATGGAAGCCGTTTGGTTTCTCAGCAGTTTCAACCGCGACATGAGTGTCGTCGATTGCCTCGAAGGTCAAAGCTCGAAGGTACGTCACGGCGTTCGTGGAGGGCGTGCAGAGGTTTGTTGGCCTGGGGAGAGCGACTTCACTTACCGCGCTTGAGGAGCAAGTCCGGTCGATTGTGAATGAAGGCGAATCCTGACAGTCGAAACCACATTAGTGAAACTGAACGTGTGTGAATGCTCAATGCTTGTGCGTTCCCGTTTTGGGTCGCCCCAGACGGTGAGGCAAAGATCGAACTCCGCCCACAGTGCTTTACTGCATGGTGTTCGGCCAAAGTCGGCAGGAAGACCTCGTTCGTTATCTGCTCGCCCTCCTCCGCACCAAACCAACGTTAGCCGAACGAATCCCGGACGTCTGGATCGTTCAGCACGACCAAGGCCCAGATCCCGATCGGGATGCCTCCGATGCAACATGACGTGATGCACGGGATCAATGACAGGATCGCGCCGGTCATGGCCAAACCGTAGGACTTCGTGAGGTGCAGATTGATGGCCCCGATCAGGATTAGAAAATTCACGACCAAGATGCAGCCCACAATGATCCCCGCTCCGATCGTCCCATTCACGAACATGTCCCGCATGGGCCCCATCCGCTGATCGAACATTTGTTGATTGACTTTCAGCCCAATCAACAAACTCACAAGATAGTAACACCAATACGCGATGGAAAGACCGGTGATGACGTAGTAACAAATCGCCGGCGGCGTTGTTCTCTGGCTCACCGAAACGCCTCGACGCCGTGAGCGGTGTGGCCGACGCGACGAGCGACCACGACGATCGTCGTAGTCGTCTTCGTAATCATCGTGATCGTCATAACCGCCGTCGTAGTCGTCATGAGGATCGTCGTAGCCGTCATCGTAATCGTCCGCGGGAAGCAGGCCCTTGAACTGCGATGCGAGCTTGTATTCGGCGTCGTCCTTGCGAACGAGGTCGTCGGGTTTCAGCTTGCCTTCGTCCGCCAGATTCTTGAGCCGTTCCACGGACAGCGGTCCAAGTTCCCGTTCGCCCCGTTTTACGAACCAGTCAGCCATGCGATGCATCTCTTGCTAGGTACGTTGTGCGTCTGTGTGCGGTGTGACGTGCGTGAGTCAATCCGATTGGAACGCAAATGCGGGCTTCGTTCAACTCGGTTCGAGCAGCTCGTTCAATGATTTCAGCAGATACAAACAGCCGACAGATCGAGTTCCGGCGGCTCATCGCATACGGTATCGACGACAGCGAATGCGCGGGGTTCCGCGGCGGAATGCGACCTTAGGACCGGTCGATCGATTGCCGTCGCACTCCGGTGTAGCCGAAGTCGCCAGACTTCGGCTTGCACCAGTCTTGAAGCCAAAGTCTGGCGACTTCGGCTACGACAGTTATACTTCGACGGGGGGACTTTCATGACGGGTGCTGGATGGTCGCTGGTGATCGGCATCAATGCCGCCATCATCCTGATCGGCTTTTGGAAGGCTCGCGGTACGACGAGTTCCGTGGATTGGTTTCTCGCGGCGAAAGGGCTGCCGTGGTGGATGGTGGGCCTGTCGATGTTTGCCACGGCCGTCGACAGCGGCGATTACGTGGCGATTGCGGGTGAAGCCTATCGCGACGGCATGTCGTATATCTCGGCCTGGTGGCTGGGCATGACCTGCGGCTGGATGCTGGTGGCGTACTTCGTGTTCATGCCCATGTATCGCAGCGGCATGTTCACGAACGCGGAATATCTCGAATACCGCTTCGGGCCGGCGACTCGGGTGATCAGCGTGTTCATCCAGATTCAATATCGCACGAACGTCTTGGCCAACGTCGCGTATTCGCTGTACCTGACGTTTAGTGCCGTGACGAGTCTCAGCGACGGGGCCACATCGGCGTGGACCGATCCCACGTGGTGGTTGGTGGGAGCCATCGCGTTTGGAGCCGCGGCCTATACCGCTTCGGGCGGATTGAAGTCGGTCGCCTTCACCGATTGTTTGCAATCGATCGTGATGGTGGTCGCGTCGATCGTGTTGTGGTGCGTGGTGTGGAATGCCGTCGGCGGCTGGTCCGGGACTCGCGAAAAACTTGCGGCACACGATCCACGCCTGCCCGACGCCATGTTGCATGTCGGCAGTACGCTGGAAGCACCCGAGCATCCCGCAGCGATTCACGACAGCCGCGTGCCGCCGTGGCTGTACGTGGTGGGGTGGATCATCATATTGACGGCGTACTGCGTCGTGAATCACTCGCAATCGATGCGGATGTTGGCGGCGCGTTCTGTCTGGGACATCAAGATGGCAGCCGTGTTGGCGAGCGCCGTGACGATGTTCATGATGTGGTTCAACGTGTCGCTGGGAGTGATGGGCCGGGCGGCAATCCCCACGCTGACGCAAGCGGATCGGATCTTTCCGTTGCTGATTGAAACCTATCTCCAGCCGTTGCACTGGTCGCTACTGGCGATCGTCGTGGCCGGGTTATTGGCGGGAGGGATCTCGACATTCGATTCGATTGGTTCCGCATTGGCGGCGGTGATCACTCGCGATCTCTACGCTCGATTCATCAACCGGAACGCGACGGATCATCATTACCTGACCGTCTCGCGAATCGCGACATTCGCGGTGATTGGGTTGTCGTTCTTCTACATCCCGTTCTTGGGCGGAGGGATGGTCAAGCTGTATTTGCAACTGGTGGGGATGGCCGTGATTCCGTTGATGACGGTCTATTTGGTCGGCATCAGCACGCGAGCCCATCGACTTTCCGGCGGCGTCGGATTGACCGTCGGAATTCTGGTCGGCCTGTCTCGCATGTTCGATTCGCTGAATCAGGAATACGGGTGGTTTGATGTCGGCTTGCCGTTTGTGTGGACGAATCAGTGGTGGGGTTATCTCTGGAGCATCGGCGGCACGGCGTTGGCAATGGCGGTGGTGACCCTCATTTCCGGAAGGGCGACGGACGCGGAACTCGCCGGGCTGGTGACGTGGACGTCGGGCGATGTCGATCCAGACGGAGTCGCTCCGCGTCGAGCTGCGTTGGCCGGGACTCAGGGGACATGGCTGGAGGAGTCGCTCGGTGGCGTGCCGGAGAAACCCGCGCATCCGTTCGGGAACGATGTGATCTGGACGTGGTATCGACGTCCGCAGTTTTGGACGGTGATCGTGTTGGCCATCGCTGCGATTCTGAATCTGGTGGTGTTTTGGTAAGAACCACCGCCGAATGGGTTGGGATTGATTCTCGGCGCACTCAAAGTCGACTTGTTTAATCGTCAGCCGAATGCGTACGCGTGTCCAATATGCCAACACGCGTACGCCTGCGGCTGACGGTTAAACAGGAGAATCGCGTCTACCGATCCCGCGAATGTAGTCTTCAAGTCTGAACGGAACACAACTGTGAAGTGCCTGACGAACGATGGTTGGACCCGCCTCGCGGGATGGTTTGCATGTGTTGTGTTGCTGGCGAATCCAAGTCTCGTCAGAGCCCAACCGTCCTCAAAGGCCGATGCGGCAGCGGATGCGGATGCGTCCAAATCCGCGCCAATCATTGAGCCTGGATCGATCGCAGCGGCCGAGGCATCCATCAAACAGCCGGACATCCGCAAGCACATTCGCGTTTTGGCGAGCGACACGTTTGAGGGCCGAGAAGCCGGGACTCGCGGCGGAATCGCGGCGGGCGTGTATATCGTGAAGCAACTCGAAGCCATCGGCGTGGAATCGGGTGTTCCTGACGGCACGTTCTATCAGGGATTCGGACGCAACTATCGCAATATCCTCGGCGTCATTCGCGGGAGCGACGCAACGTTGAAGAACGAATACATCCTGGTGGGAGCCCATTTTGATCACGTGGGCTACGGGCGACGCGGCAACAGCAACGGCCCCTTTGGATTCATCCACAACGGAGCCGACGACAACGCCAGCGGCACGACCGCTCTCATCGAAATCGCCGAAGCCATCCTATCCTTGACGAATCGCCCCAAACGCAGCGTGTTGTTCACGTTTTGGGATGCCGAAGAAATGGGGCTGTTGGGTTCCGAGCATTGGAGCGGTCGACCAAGCGTGCCGCTGAAGCAGGTGAAACTGGCGGTCAACATCGACATGATCGGTCGACTGCGAAAGGACACGTTGCAGATGTATGGATCGCGAACGGCACCCGGGTTGCGACGTTTCGTGAGCGAGCACAACGTGAAACCCAATCTGAGCATCGATTTCGATTGGGACTTACTGCGTGACAGCGACCATTATCCGTTGGCCCAACGGCAAATCCCCTTCGTGATGCCGTACACGATGAAGCATTACGACTACCATCGCCCCAGTGACGACATCGAAAAGCTCGACTACGAAGGCCTGGAGCGGATCGGGAGGTTTGTGTTTCACATGGTGCTGGATGCCGCGAACCGCGATTCACTGTCGGCGTTTCGAGCCGAAGCGTTTCGGGAAAACAATCAACTGCGAGACACCAAGTCGCCGGTAAAGCAACGGCCCCCACGCTTGGGCATCAGTTTCAAGGATCACGTCGGCGACGCGGACGAAGCACCCAGCGTGGAAGTGACGGCGGTCGCTACCGACCTTCCCGGTGATCGAGCGGGTCTTCGGATTGGTGATCGCATCGTGCGAATCGGTGGTCGACCGACGGGTGAAACGCCCGACTTTCGGTCGTTGGTGCTGGCCGCGAATTCACCGGCCGAGATTGAAGTTCGCCGCGAGGGGGAAGCGGCTCCGATCAAGCTCCAGGTCGAAATGGATGGCAGCAAACTCAGGATCGGAGTGTCGTACGGTTTCGATCCCGCCGAACCGGGAGTCGCGCGGCTGTCGGACGTCGTCGTGGGTTCCCCCGCTCATTTCGCCAAGTTGGCTCAAGGTGATCGAGTCCACCGCGTGAACGGCAAGACCTTCACGAACGGCGAAGAATTCGTACGTTTGCTCAATGAACAGGCACGGTCGGCGACGGTCACTCGCGAACGCTTGGGGCAAATTCAAACGGTCGAGTTGCACCTCCCATCTCCGTGACACCCAGTCGATCTTCGTACCGTCGTCCGTCGTGGCGTTCGAATGAGCGATGATCCGCAAATCCCCGGCAGCAAGGATGCTCAGCTGGCCTTTTGGATCAACGCCTACAATGCCGTGACGATTCATGTCATGCATGGCATTCTGCGAGAATGGCACCATCAATCCGACTCAATCCGACTGTATCCGACTGTATCCGGCAACAGACGCCGCTCAGCCTGGATGACGCGAGACGTGCCGTGGCATCCTGTGGCATGATCATGAAGTCAGTCTCCGAACGGACAATCTGTGTTAATGGTTTCCGATGAGCAATACGCACCGGAGCTACATGCAATCAATCAACGGTTGCCGATTGAGTTCTTGCTGGTGTGCCCGAATCGTATTAGCTGTCCGTCAAACGTCGTCAGGTAAGTGCTGTCGTTGCTCACGGTGATTCCATCAAAGATTGCCGCAGAAGGCAGCGGTTGCGTCCAAAGCAGTTTGCCGTCTTTTGTCGAAAACGCCGACAAATGGCATTGCGCTTTGGGGTCATGGCGGGCGGAAACGTCATCCGTGACGAGGACGCTGTTGCGTTGCTCGACCCACGTCAGGGCTGGCGACTGGTCCTTCAAACGCCCTGTAACCAGGGCAACCTCGCCCGGTCGAACCACGGCGGTGGGGACGACATTCAGCGTCGGATGAGATCGCAGGTCGTCCCCCTTCGCCCCCAGGCGCTGTGTCAGGTCGATGACGTCAGCCTGGTAAACAACAGGCGAGAACGACCGCCGCGATGCCGGTTCGCCTGTGTTGAGATCCAAGGCAGTTTTACCGCCCAAACTGATGCTCGTTCCGTCGCTCGCCAACAGCGAGATTACGGGTGTGTTCGTCAAACGCCGCGTCCACACAAGCTCGCCGGTCGCGGGTTTCACTGCGTACAGGTCAACGCCGCCGTCCAGCGTTCCGTGACGTCCAGCGGCAAAGCACGCCAGCCCTTTGTCCACCAGCACACCGCCATCGACCGGCCACACCGACGCCAGGCGTCTGCGGTCAACGATCAATTGCTCACGGCGAGCCGCTCGAAAACGCCAAACCAACTTGCCGTCGCTGGCCGTGAGACAATAAGTCCAGCCGTCGGCACAACCGAAAAGACAGAGACCCTGGTAAACTGTCGGAGGAGAAGTCACGCGTCCACCGGTCAGGAACTTCCATGCGACTTCACCACTGCCGACCCGAACGGCAACAACGCGATACGCGTCCGGCTGGGCGACGAACGCCAAATCTCCTACTGCAACGGTCGGTGATAAGTCGCTATCAAACTTCGTCTGCCAAAGCAGCGACGGCTTTGCTTGAAAGGCATTCGCGCGACTTCGGGCGGAACGCTGCGGATCGCCGCGGAAACACGTCCACGCAGCAGCAGCGTCATCGGCGACGCGTTTCACGGCGTCGTAAGCCGGCCCTTTCACGAATCGCTCCGATCCGTCGATCTCGCCATCCGGTCCGTCGTTGCCGGTCGCCAGGCCCATGACGCCGCGAACGTAGGTGGCCGTGTATAGCGACCACGTGTAGGTCAAGCCATTGGCCGGCAACATCCCAAACCGGCAACTGTTGTGAATTCCGTACGCGCGAGGAACGTACTCGCCCGTTTTTGTGCTGACGAATCGCGAGTGGCCACCCATGAAATAGTTCACGGTGGCCTGTGTGCGATGGCAACTGTCGCCCACCACAACATCCTCTGAATAGGCGAACCGCCGCTGCACTTTTCCCGTCGCCGGATCGAGTCCTTCCCATGCCAGTCCGCCGATCGTGCGTCCTTTCGCGTCGCGGGGCAAACCGACATGCGTCCAATAAAGGCCGTCAATGAAAAAACCGTCGTCGTAGGTCGAGCCTTTGTGACGCTGGCCGCGCCCACTAACCACGAGCGAATACTGACGACTCCACAGATGCTTGCCATCCTTGTCGGCAAACGCGTGGATGCCGACACCCCGCATGCCTTCGCCGACGACCAATGTGCCGTGACCGTGCGAGCAGAGTCCGTACCGCCACTTGAGACGTGTGAGAACCTCGCTGACATCCTGTTCCCAACGAGACTTTCCCGTGGCCAACTCCACACACCCAAGCGTGAGTCGTTGCCAATCGAGATAGTAACCCAGCTCATCGGCGACAACGAAATTCGGCAAAGGACCGCTGGAGCGAAGTTCCAGCTCGCTGCGCCATTTCACCCGTCCGGTTTCTGAGTCGATGCACATCAATCGACGGCTGTAGCGACCGCCAGCCGACATATAAAGGTCGCCGCGATGAAAGACGACCCATTCGGGAAACGTCGCGTCATCGTAGTCGACCGCGACTTCGCCCGTTTTGCGATCCAAC
>JAQBZS010000280.1 GCA_027622115.1 Planctomycetota bacterium
CGCGGTCCCGAGTATCGGGTGTTGCGACGACCGGTCACGATTCCCGCCGCGAACAAGGAATTCGTGCTGGACATCAAGCTGCAACGCTGGGTCGATCCGATGAAGTTCGGTTTCTATTGCGGCGATCATCACATTCACGGCGCGGGTTGCTCGCACTATGAAAGCCCCACGCAAGGTGTCACTCCGCAGGACATGTTCCTGCAGGTCAAGGGCGAAGGGCTTAATGTGGGCTGCGTGCTGACATGGGGGCCGTGTTTTGATTTTCAGCGACAGTACTTTTCGCCCACCGCCGACCGCATCAGCGAGCCGCTCACGCTGATGAAATACGACTTGGAGATCAGCGGTTTCGGCTCCGCAGCGTTGGGGCACGTGTGCCTATTGAATCTCAAGAATCAAACCTACCCTGGGTCCAAGGGCTCGAAGCTCGAAGGTTGGCCGACGTGGACCGTGCCGGTGATGCGATGGTGCAAGGAACAGGGCGGCGTCACCGGCTATCCCCATTCCGCGATGCACGTCAACCCGTCAGCCGCCGCCAGTCGGCTCTTGGCAACCTTGGACACCGACAAGAACCGAAGCCTCGACAAAGCCGAAGCCGCGAACGGGTTGCTGCCGTACGGCTTTGATCGGATCGACTCGGATGGCGACGGGGTTCTCAGCGATCGCGAGTTGACGATCAGCATCGATCGAGCGGCCGACGAATTACCGAATCTCGCCGCGCCCGCGATGAACGGCGCGGGTGCGATGGAGATTTGCGTCAGCACGGCCGAAGGTGTTTGCGACTTTATCAGTGCGATGGACACAGCTCGCGTTTCGGAATGGAACACGTGGTATCACCTGATGAACTGCGGCTTCCCGCTCAAACTCAGTGGCGAAACGGACTTTCCGTGCATGAGCAGTCGGCGAGTCGGACAAGGCCGCGTCTACGTGCAACTGGGCGAACGCACCCAATTGGATTACGCCGAATGGTGCGACGGTATTCGGCGAGGACGTTCGTATGTGTCGGACGGATTTACTCACGCCGTCGCGTTCGAAGTGAACGGCGCTCGGCCTGGATTCGACGACGTCTCGTTGAGTAAGCCAGGAACCGTGAAGGCGACAGCAACGGTGGTGTTTGCCCCCGAGATCCCCAAGGCGGTGGCGTACGGATTGCAACAACCCGGTGCGGGACGACGCATGCTGGGTGACACCGTCAACTTGCACGCGCCTCGAGCCACCGAAACGGTCAAGGGCGGGATGCGAATTGTTGAAGTCGTAGTCAATGGTGCCGCAGTCGATCAGGTCGCCGTTCCGGTCGACGGTCGGTCGCACGTTTTGGCGTTTAAGGTGCCGATCGAACGTAGCAGTTGGGTTGCGCTACGACAGTTTCCTCAGTTACACACGAATCCCGTCAATGTGATTGTCGCCGGCAAGCCGATTCGTGCGTCGGAACAGAGTGCTCGTTGGTGTGCGGAGTCGATCAAGCTGTTGTGGCATAATCGCCATATGAAGATCTCCGAGCAAGAACGCCCTGCGGCTCGCGCGGCCTACGATCGTGCGATTCAGACATACGAACGCATCGCCAAGGAATCGGCCCAGCAGACGCAAACGTTGCGGAAATGACTTGGGATTTGATGACGTATTTGCGCATCCGCCGAATCCACCTGCAAGGTTCGCTTCTTCGGCGCGACTTTCTTCTTCCTCATAACTTGGAATCCTCGCAATTTGACATTCCAGCTTGGAATGCCAAATCGCTGGGATCACCGGCTGTTGGTCGTATCGCTTCGAGACGATTCTGCCGGTGTTCGCGTCGATCACGTGTGGACCGCCCCATTGAGATTCCGGTCCTTCAATTCGTAGTCAACACACCAACTGTCCTCTTCGAGCGAAATGCTGATGCGGTACAGGCACAGATCACGGTAAACGCGTTCGGCATCGGTTTGGGCGATTTTCAGTGCCCGATCGCATGAGATCTTCGTCTGCGGGGCTTGGAGCGGTAGATTCGCCATCGCACTTCTGCTTCGACAGCTAAGATATATCACGAAGAGTATCCCGGTTGTTCAATTCGCGTGCGTCGAAAATGACTGCCGCCCCATTCGCAAACACGTCCGGAACAGACGAGATTCACCAATGCAGCACGGGGCCGTCGTGCGGTGCGTACAGTGACTGAACTTCCATCGGCGGTTCAAACTCGGACTTGTCCCGAACGGCGCCGTGCGGGATTCCGGCGATGTCCAGGAAATTGGCCAGCAACTGATGGCCGCGCTGCGTCAGCACGGACTCGGGATGAAATTGCACGCCGAATACGGGGCGCTCGACGTGGCGGATCGCCATTGGGATCCCGTCGTCCGTGCGGGCCGTGATCTCCAAACAGGTCGGCATCGTGGCCTCGTCGATGATCAATGAGTGATACCGCGTGCATCGCAGCGGATTCGGAAGCTCGCGAAAGATCGAAGTGCCGTCGTGGGTGACCAGCGAGGTTCGACCGTGTACGGGTTCGGCGGCTCGCACGATTTCGCCACCCAATGCGTGCGCGATTGTTTGATGTCCGAGACAAACGCCCAGGATCGGAAGCGTTTCGTGGAATCGTCGCACCAGATCGATCGACATGCCGGCGTCGGTGGGAGTGCACGGGCCGGGCGAAAGGACGACTGCGGCTGCATCGCGTGATGCGATTTCGTTCAATTCCGACGCGTCGTTACGCACGACGCGCGTCTCGCAACCCAGTTCGGCGAAGTACCTGGCGAGGTTGTGGACGAAGCTGTCGTAGTTGTCGATGATGAGGATCATCGCGGACGGCTTTCGGAATGACAGCCAGAAGTGATCGGGGTAAGCTGCCGAACGGCGAACGATTCGGCAGTCCTCATTCAACGATCGGCGGAATTGTGTACGACATTGAGGACACGCGATGACGGAGTCCGCTCCAATTCATCAACTCTATTGCACGCACTGTACCTACGGGTCTTCGTACCTGCACCAACGCGACGGCGAGGTCAAGAACCAAGCGTTCGAATACAGCACGCGAGCCGGTTCGGTAAAGCGTGAAGAATGCCACGACGTCTTTCGCCGCTTCGAGTCGTACCTCTATTACCACCAACCCGCCGACACCACGCCCGACAAACTCCTGAAGCACACCGCGTTCGACAGCCCGCTGCGGATGGTGTTCTTCCCGCACATTCAGGACAAACAGGTTCTGATGCAGGTGTGCTATCGCCAGACCGATACCCAAGGTCGACCGGGCTCGTACTTCGCTCACTTGCTGGTTTCTGAGGCCGGTGACGAGATTCGCCAATTGAACGCGGCCGATTGCTTGAAGACCTGGGGAACGGCCAATTGGGTCTTGCAGGACAATCCGGACTTTCCGTTCCAACTGCCGGGATTCAAGTCGCTGGATGACTTTTGCGGCGGTCGACCAGCGGCCGTTTCGGACAAGCTGTTGACGAGCTTCTTGACGGCGGACCCCGCCCAGGGCGAATCGTTCGCCGATCCCGCTCAGATCATCCCCGAACGATGGAATGCCACGACTCCAACCGAGCGGCAAGAACTGATGGTCGACGTGTTGCAGTCGTTCTTGCAGCTCGATCTCGCGAAGCGGCAGACCGTGTTGGTGGGAGCCGAACCGTCGCTGGCTGCGTTGTTGTTTTACGGCGTGGCCAGGCTGCTGCCGACTCGCGGCGTCGGGCAGCAAATCAGCTTCTCGACCTTCGAGTCGCAATTCGATCGATCGCAAACGGCGCTCGCCGCCACTTGCACGCGAGCGGAAGGCAAGCTGGAACTGGGTCGCGAAGCCAACACGCCGCGCGGCTTCACGATCAACTCGTTCCTGCCCGCCAGCCAACGTCCCAGTTTGCGTTGGAAGCACGACGCGAAACCGCATACGTACGCCCGCATGATGGTGGACATGCTGGTCGACAAGGGACTGCGTGAAGTCCTCAAGCTCGTCAAGCGACTTGAGAAGGTTGGCGATCTTCAAGGCCACGAACTGGATGAAGCCCTGCGTGCGGAGTTGCTGATCGAACGCTTGATCGATCCGCTCGCCAAAGCCACCGCTGCCGAAGTGGATGCCTTGGAATCGCAAACCGTGCAAAACTACGTGCGGCAAAGCGTGGGCCGACTGTTGGCTCGGCAGACACAGCGATTGTCCGGCGGCGACGAACCGGAGTCCGAGCCGGAAATCGAAGAACCGACCGAACCTCAACCCGCGCAAACCGGCGCACTTCCGCTTGGAGCCATCCCGCCACCCAGCGGCCTGTTGCCCCCACCGCCACCACCGCCCGCGATTCGTCCGGCGAAGAAGGAAACACCCGCACCGAAAACCACGGCGTCGAGTTCATCGCTGTCGAAAATGGTGAGCAAGAACCGTGATTGGGGCATCGAAATCCTCACGATCCTCGGAGCGGACGCGGATGTGCCCGCCGTGGTCAAGGAAACCCGCTTCATTCGTTTATTGGCCGACGAGGTCTTGAAGCGCGAACCCGACCCCACGACCGGCGCGAAAAAGACGCCCTACACAGCACTCATCGCGTCGCCGCGGTTCGCCTTTCCGCATCGCTTGACGATGTTGATCGCCTATTGCGATCGATTCTCGGGCCAGTTGCCTCCCGACCAAGCCGCCGCGATTTGGGCTCGCCGCGATGCGCGCTCGCGCGAAAGCGATCCGGCGTTGCTGGACGCGCTATTCCGCGAACTCGACGACGGCACTCTCACGGCATTGCTCTCGGACCAGTTGGACACGCTGCCGGTCGACGACGCCGGCGATCGGTTTTTGCCGATCTTGCAGTCCGTGATTCCGGCATGCCAAGCGGACGCGGGGAAACAGGGCCTCCTCGTGGAAGTCGTCAATCACAAACGCGTGACGGCAAACGTGCTGTTCTCCGCCTTGCGAAGCGACTCGACCGGCGTGCGCGATGCGTTCTTCAAGCTGTACCCGTCCGATCTGCCGCCGCTGAAGGACTACATTCGCGAACTGCTCGGTCAATTGCCGACCGACCCGGAGTTCGCGAAGTCGCTGAATCTGCTGACCATTGCCAAGCCGATTCTCGACACCGTCGACCAGGAATACGTCGCACATTGGGAAACGATTCGTCGGCACTTGATGACGATCAAGAACCTCGTGCCCAAAGAGACGGGCCTGTTTGCCAGGTTCAAGAAAGAACAAGACTCGACTCCGGAACTCAATCGAGTCGGCGAGCAACTGGCGGACATCGCCGGCCGACTGCTGATCGATGAGTACTACCCCGACGACATCCAAGTGGGACGTCAACGTGCGCACCTCATCGCGGCCATCGCGAATCGGGTCCCCGGTGAAGGTGGTTTGCCGCACAAGATCGTCGATGCGTTGCAGTCCCACTTCGCGGGTCGAGGTTGGAAGGAGATCGCCGGTCGAGTCACGCCCGCGCGTTCCAATCGATTTGACGTCGGCAAGTTGGCCTCGCGGAAGCCCATCACGGTGGCCGCCGTGTTGCTTGTGGCGTGTGTCGTCTGGAGCGTCATGTCCGGTGGTCGGCAGTCGGTGCTCAATCAACTCGTCGCGCTCGAATCCGAACCGCGTGCCGAACGATTCGCCACCATCGGCGACGACGAATTCAAGGAATTGATCGGAGATCCCGAGACGGCGGCCGTCGATGAATTGTTCGGCGAGTTCACCACCACGCTGGGCGAGCAGGAATGGAACGGGATGCCGCAGAGTCGACGCTCGGCAATTCTGCGACGCGTGCCGAATCCCGTCGCGCTGGCGATCATTCAGAAACTGCGGTCGGATCATCGAGCCGTGCATCTTGTCTCGATGCCCGCTCGGAGGTTCACGGCGATCACGGACGATCTTGAAAACGCGGCGTTCACGAAGTTGTTGGACGGCTTCAGTTCGGTCCAAGTCCACAAGCGTTTGGAAACGCTCGACGCGAAACCGCAACTTCGACTTTTATCCGCCTTGTCCGATCAGCAATTGCGGTTACTCGGCACAGACCACTTTGATGAACTCAATCGCGAATCGCTAAATGAATGGCTCGTGGGTTTACCGACCGAACGACTGCTGATGATCGGTGCGAGTCTTGGTGAATCTCACGTTGGAAAATTGACGAAGGCATCGTTGGACCGTTTGCTGACCAGCGGCAACGTCGCAGTGTTAAGCCATGTGATTCCGCTGATGAAGTCGTCGCAAATCGCGGCCGTGCAAAGCGAACATCTCGTCGTGCTGGACGACATCCAAGCCGGATCGTTGTTCAGCAAGTTGGACGCGGAGGCTCGGAAAGAGATTGAAGCCAAGTGGCAGTCGATCCCCAAGCCGTTGAAGGATCTGGACGAACCAGCATTGCATGCGCTGTCGAAGGCGGAACTCGCGACTCACGGCGTGCCGGATATTCAAAGCGTCCTTGGCAAACTCACCGTTGACCAACTAATGGCGTTGGATCCCAAGCATTGGGCGGGGTTCAACGAAACGGACGTCAAAGCCATCGTTTCGAAGTTGAACGCGACTCAATTCTCGGCGATCGCCGCTGCCGTCGATCCGCAACGGCTGATGTTTGCCATGCTCGCCGCCAATGCCGAGCAGCTCGCAACGATCGAGGATCGTCGATTGGATCAGCTTGATCCGGGTCAGTTGACGATGTTGGCGGAGAAGCTTGGCAAAAACGCGCAAGCGATTTTCACGCGAGTCAAACCGGAACGGTTGCAGAGCCTCACCGACGCACAAAAGGCATTGTTGTTGAGCAAGCTGGAAATCACCGCGGATTCGCCGCTGGCCGAGCCGCTGGCTGTGGCTACCAAACCGATCCCACCCAAAGCGAACCCCGACGCGAAACGGATTAAGCCAACCTGGGAAACCACTCCGAGCGGCTTGAACGTGGCGTATCTCAAGCTGCCGAAGTATCCGCAGTCGCCCGACGAAGTGGATCAAGCGGAATTGGAAATCGAATTGCCGGAGGCCGGCTACGATCGATTTGAACTCCACGGCTTCCGAGATCTTGTGGTGCAAGTTGGGAAATCGCATCGCGTCACGATGTCCAAAGCGGCGCTCGCCGCAGAATTGACACTGAAAGCGAGCCACGTTCAAGGCGACGGAAATCGTGACGAGTTGATGTGTTCGTTCAAGATGTCCGGCGAAAAGATGCTGCAATTTAAGTGGCAAAAGTTGACCCACGGAGCGGCCGAACATCTCGCGCACTCGGTGCGATATTGCGTATTGGAACTCACGAAGCGGGATGGGAAGCCGTTGTATTTGAGTTTGAGCATTCCCACGGCAATCGATCCGGTTCAGTTGGATATGAACGGCAAGTCGCCGCTCTCCACATTGGATGTCGCACCGGCTGGGCTTTCCGTGCCGCTGATCATCCCGATTGGAAAACTTCATCTCGGCGGCGACGAGGGTTCCATCGACTTCCAAGGTCCATTGGACGAAGACCATTGCCCACTGGAAGCGATCTACGCCGCATTCAACTTGCAATATTCCAGTCTGAAGATTGATCAACGCAGTCTCGTGACGGGCGGTGATATCATCGAACTCGTCTGGACGGTGAAGGTTAAGGCTGATCCGGATCTCGACAAGAAGCTTCAAGCGCTCGAAGACAAGCGGACCGCCGCCGACGACTACATCCGCACCATCAAGAGCAAGACGGCCACTCCAGGCCAACAAGAGGCCGCCGCGAGGAAGCTCGCAACCGCCGTGGAGATTCCGTATCGCGAACCGAAAGACGCAGTCCCGGCGTATGTCCGCTGGGTCAACGGGACACTGATCCCGAAGGGGACGCAACTGAAGAAGGATTTGGATCAGAGCAAGACCGCGTTGTTACGATCCGCAGAACGCGAGGCCAACGAACTTCAGCAACGTCAACCCTTCATCTCCGGCACCGTGTATCGGCTGGTGGGCGCGCTGGAAGAAGAGGGCGGTCATTTCAAGGGAGGCGTGGCGGTCCCAGCATTCGAGATTCCGCTGCCGCCACCACCACCCAAAGACTCGCCCAAGACCAAGGAAAAGACCCAACCGAAATCGCCGGAATAGGCGAGAGGCCGGGCACTACTTGATTGCGCGGGTTTTCTGCGGACCAATAGCGTCGTTCTGCGCCAGTGTCTTGCGTAAGGCATTTCTCTGTGCGCTCCGATTCTCCGCGTTGATTCTCCGCGTTCGCGAACAGAAACAACGCGGAGAATCGGAGAGCGCAGAGAAATGCGGACCGGCGAGTCTTTGAAGGGGTGGCTGGGGTCGGGTGGTTCAAAG
>JAQBZS010000281.1 GCA_027622115.1 Planctomycetota bacterium
CACCAGTGCCGGGACATGAAATCACTGATGTACGACGTCCGTTATTGGATCAGGAAACGAAATCGTAACGTGTTGAAAACGCTTGCTGTATAGACTCAAACCGCTGTCCGCGAATCGGGCTCAGCTATTTAGGCTGTTCGCAGATCGCGATGCGTTTCTCCGCTTCCTGCGATTCGGTCCCTCGGGCGATCGGGTTGTGCATGACATTGATGTCGACGCGCCGATATCGAGATTGATTCCACAAGCAGTCGACAGCCTGAGGAAACGAGGTCTCGTTGGAGACGATTTGTTCGGTCGCCTTGCCGAGGAATTCCCAGAGGCGTCACAGAGCATTTCCAGCCTCAGCAGTTCTTGGGTTCCTCCCGTGGAAGACTGGCGTTCAACTCACTCAATGTCGGGTCCCGCACAGCCCGACTTGAAGTCCGACCGTTTACGAGTGTTTGTTTCGTATTCGCGACGTGATTCCGGATTCTTCGACGAACTCGTGGTTCATCTTTCGATTCTGCAACGGCAGGGCATCATCGATGTTTGGCACGAGGGCCGAATCCGAGCGGGTCAGTCATGGAAGTCCGAGGTCGCGGAGCAGATTGAACTGGCGGACGTAATCATCTTGCTCGTGTCTGCGGATTTTCTCGCTTCAGATTTCTGCTGGGATTTCGAATTGACACGAATTCTCGAGCGGCAAGACCGAGGAGAAGTCGAAGTATTGCCTGTCTTGGTTCGGGTCTGTGCTTGGTCCCACACGCCACTCAAGGCGCTGCCAATGCTGCCCAACGATGCCGTCCCGATCGCCGATCGAGAGTCGCCTGACGAAGCTTGGGTGGAATTGGCACGCACTGTGAAGTCGTTGGTTCCCAAGAGCACTCAGGTCGCATAGGTGATGTCACATGGATGCTCGCGCGGACGTGTTCGTGTCGTATGCACACCTGGACGAAGCCTATTGGCCGGACCTCGAAGTGCAGCTCAAGATCTTGAAACGCAAGGGATATCTGGATTGGTGGATCGACAAGAAGCTCATCCCCGGAGACGAGTGGGAGCCGAAAATCCTGGATGCTTTGCGCAACGCTGATCTCATATTGCTCGTCGTGAGCCCCTACTTTCTTGCGTCCGATTTCGGTTGGGAGGTTGAATTGGCGGAGGCTATTCAGCGACACGACGAAGGCAAGGCTCGTGTGGTGCCAATCTTTCTCCAGGTTTGTGACGCCTCGCAAACACCAATCGACCAACTGCAGGGAGTTCCGAATCGCGACAAGCCGGTCCTGAAATGGGGGAATCGCCAAGAAGCGTGGACGGTGGTTGCGCAAGGGATTCAGGCGGCGGTTCAGGAGTGGCGATCACAATAGGCAGCTCCTCGCTTCTCGCCGGTGGTGGCTATTTCGGCCGTGCAGCACATGTCAGCTCAATCGTCCTGGTCAGGCGTGTCTGAGGCGTCGGCCGACAGAATGTCGCGGACCCATTTCTGAAGCTGCGGTATATGTGTCGTCACGATTTTCCAAACCACATCCGTGTCGACGTTAGTGTAGTCATGCACAATGCGATGGCGTGTCCCCGTAAGAGTTTATTGACTGCTTGTCGCGCGACATTGAACGGAAGCGGAGGCCGATCAGTTTGCCCGCAATCTGCTGATCCCGCGTGACGTCTCCCCCGAGACCGCGTCAATCATCGTGAGAGATCGCTTCACGAGCCTTCAGCACGCTGCTCACCAGCAGCTCCACGTGCTCTTCCTCGATGAATGGCGACAACATGTACGATTTGAGCGCGACAATCGGCTCGCCATATTCCGTGTGACGGTAACAGTCGGTCATGGAAATTCGCACGCCCTTGCCTTGCAACGCTTGATCGTGAAGGTGGTGGAAGATCCGTCGGTTGTATTCGTTGTGCGCCAACAGTTCGTCTTTGGCGGATTCATCAGTCCGTTCGCGATCCTTGATCTTCCACGTGTCGACGCCGTCCGGGTAAACGCGGAACAGCGTCACCGTGCCGAAGTTTTCGTGGTTGAGCACCGTCGTGTTCGTGTGCCCATCCAGATGTTCACGGAGCAATTCGGCCATTTCCACGAGATGCCCCAAGAGCGATCTCAGTCCGACTTTGCCGAATAACTGCAAGTTGGCCATCGCCGACAGCACTCCACCGGCGCCGCGCGATGTCTCCAATGTAAACACGCCGGGATGTCGTTCGCCTGTTTGAAACAAGTAGGGCATCTGTTCTCGCCCGCGAACAAGTCGATTCACGTCCGCAGCGTCCTTGACCAAAAACAGGCTTGAGATGTAGGGCGCGAAGCCGGTTTTGTGGAAATCGATGCCCACCGAATCCGCCAGGTGCAATTTCGAGATGTAATTGGTGGCCCCCGCCAACGCTCGTACCGTGCGAGGTCGAAAGCCCAAGTCATTTTCTTCAAAGTCGTAATCCCTGAAAACCGACCAAGCCCAACCGATGACCGCATCGGCATGCACGTGCGGGACGTAGTCCAAGTCGTAGTCTTCCACCAATTGGTCTCGCAGCGCGACAATCGCACCCAAGTCGTCGATCCCGAAGGCATCGGTGGTGCCCATCGTTGCGATGATCGCCACGATTCGTTTGCCGGATTCGATCGCTTGTTTCGCGGCGGATTCAAGACTTTCGAGATGCATTTCGTTCCGTAGGCTCGTCGGCACGGCGATGACGTTCTTCTCGCCGATGCCCAGCCAGCCCGCGACATTCAGGCGACAATAGTGGCTTTGTTTCGAACTGATCAGCACGGCATTCGATCCCACACCGTTCACCATCGCGTCCGGCAACGCTTTCTCGATGCCGATCTTGACACCGTACAGTGTGGTTCCGGTCCCACCGAACGTGAAGACACCCGTCGCCAGTTTTCGGTCGTAGCCGATCAATTCCGCCGTCATGGCCACCACTTTGGCCTCGGCGAGTTCAAACGCGTGTGCGGTGTCGTCGGAAACGAGGTTGGGGTTGTAGATGGCCGGCAACAGCGAGCCGATGATGCTGGGAATCGTCGTGGGCGGCACGACATTGATCTGAGTACGCGGGTGCCCCCAAATCGGCATGCCGTGAAGTTCATCCACCAAGTTGCGGCTGACGATTTCCAGCGTGGACATCTCGTCGGCCACGTGGGCGTCTTCGGCTGTGGAATAATTCAGCGGCTGCAACTTGCCGAGAATCGGTACTTCAGACTTCATGCTGTCCACGCGGTCCAACGCGCGCAGAATGGAAAACACGAAGTAGGAGTCGTGTTGCGGATCGGAAACCGGTTGCGGAAACGCGTTTCGAATCTCAGTCAGATGCTTGCGAAAGACGGGAGCCTTCATGGCTTGATTTCCAACAGGGTGATGTTGCCGCGATTTGCTCTTCTTGGCGAATCGTATTGCTTTTGAAGTCGCGGTGAAGCGTGGATCCCTTCCGCGTCCGCCACAAGAACGCGCCTTTGCAGTTGAACAGTTATCAAGAAATCGAAACACGATGTCCTGCGGATTCAGATTGCATGTGTCGACTGCCAAGTCCATTGAACACCGTGTAACGACTTGTTGGCGCTGTGGGGAACGTCCACGACCCAATGCGGCGGTTGGAATCGTTGAGCGACCATCGGACCAACCTGTCGATTCGTAAACGCTGGATTCTTTGGCACCACCGCTCTGCCGTCCGTGGCACGACAAGCCCGTCGCTTCCGGGCAAATGGGTTCGCTCACCGCGTTGGTATGCCAATTGCCACGGTATCTCGTTCTACAACTTTGCACTTTGTTGTTTTCCTGCGCGGATTTTCTTCCTCCAACGAATTCAAGAATCAACGAATGGTCGCAGCAGATTCGTTGGTTCCTGAATTCGTTGGAGCTCTCGATTTTTGGGCCGCGCGAATCGAGGACATCGCGAATGCCTGCCTGATTCGCGCTGTCCTTGATTCGCACGGAAGTTGGTTCCTCTTATTGCAGCTTGCAGCGTCGTACTACTAGTTCGCGATTTGTTGTTTTCTTGCGCGCATTTGTGAGTAGTGGACTTCGCCAGAAATCCCAGTTCGGAATTCTGGCGAATCCCGCTACCGCGTCTGTTTGCGGCGACGCAGCGTTGGTGAACCGTCAGTCGAAGGCGTACGCGTGTCGACATCCACAGCACGCGTACGCCTTCGGCTGACGGTTAAACGAGCTAGAGACTTCCGTTTTCGTTAGGTCGAGACGAAATCGAGCGATGCTGAGACTCCATACTGCCGGGACGAAGTGACATGGCGGACGATGTATTCCAAACCGGCGGTCAGCCGGATGAAACGAGCGACGACACGCAAGTCGCGGCGCGTCCCGGCTTCATTCGGCGAGTGGGACTCGTCGAGTTCTTGCTGTACTTCGCCGTAGCAATCGCGGCCACGTGGCCGCTCGCGCGACACGGTTCCAGCGCGCTGCCGATGGGTGTTGAGCCGGTTCCGACCGTGCATTTGCTGCAAGCTTGGGCCGTGTGGTGGAATGCCGACCGGTTGCAGCACGGCTTCCAGGACTACTGGAATGCACCGATGTATTATCCCGCCAGCGATGCGTTCGCGTTCTCGGAACCGCAGCCAACGACAGCTGTCGTCGCTCCATTGGTGTGGATGAGCGATTCGCCGGCGCTCGCCTACAACGCCTACGTGTGGTTGTCGTTCGCGCTAAACGGCTTTGCCGCATTCCATTTACTACGTCGATTCGGGCTGACCTGGACGATTGCATTGTGCGGTGGAGCCATGGTGGAAATGCTCCCGATGATGCACTGGCGCTTGGGGCTGGTTCAGCTGATCGGACTGTACGGGACCATCTGGACCATTCATTCGCTGTACAACTACGGCGAACAACCGAGCGTTCGGCGTGGACTACTGGTCGGCGTCGCGTTTTCCGTGGCCTACTTGGTGTGCAATTACTTCGGGTTGTTTTTGGCGACGGCGCTGCTGGTCACCGGCTGGTGGCTGTTGGGTCGATCCGCCTTGAACTGGCGAACTTATGCGAAGTTGGTTCCCGGCGGGTGCCTGTGTTTGGCGGCCTTGTTGCCGATCGTTTCGAAGCAACTCAGTGTGTCGAAAGCTTATGGCTGGGAACCGCGCGAGGAATCCACGCTGCTCGTGTTGTCCTCGGACCTCAGCGATTTCATACAGACGCCGTGGCCGCAACAGTATGGGCTACCGGACTTGTTCGTCTCCACGGACGAAGCCGAGTGGCGACGGCTGGGGCCCGGAATCCTCAAGATGCTGTTGGCGCTGCTGGGTGTGGCTTGGTGCGTGTGTCAGGCAAGCCTCCGGAGATGGGGGTGGTTCTGTGTCTCGCTAAGCGTATTCGCATTGTTGATGTCGATGGGGCTCAAATTGCACGTCGGTGATGCTCAGCCATTCCGATGGGTGATGGCTCATGTTCCGGGATATTCGCACACGCGGAGCATTTTTCGATTCGCGTATCTCGTGCAATTGTCGACCGGCCTGATGGCCGCGTTCGGATTGCATGCGGTGTGGGTGGGAGCGAAACGTTGTCGCCTACGCTGGATCCCCACGTTTGCGGTGCTGGTGTTGGGATTCGTCGCCGCGACGGAAGTCTGGCCGGCAAGTCAAAAGTTGTATGCGTTGCCGCAAGCCGCACAGCGTCCGCTGTGGGTGGAATGGATCGGCAGCCACACTCGCGAGGGAACTCCAGTGGCCTGCGTGCCGTTTTCGCGTGGCAAGACGGTGTTCCACAATTTGCGAGAGACGCAGTGGGTGTATTGGAGCATGTACCATCGCCGACCGATTCTGAACGGTTACTCCAGCCAGATGACTCCCGAGTATCGCGAACTCAAGGCCGCAATGGCGTCCTTCCCCGATGTGCGATCACTCAAACTGCTGCACCAGTTGGGAGCGAGATACTGCGTTGTCCAGCGGATCGTGGCGGATTCCCAAACGATCGCATCGAATCCAATCTGCCGTGGCGTGTTGGTCCACGAATTCAGCGACGACACCGGAAACGTGGACGTTTATCGCATCGTGAGCCCACCATCCCGCTCGATCGAAGCGCCAAATGTCGGTCTTGCGAATGCGTCAATGTGAGGCGGTGCGATCGGGGTCGGGCTTACGTTTTTCAGATTTGGCGGGCATTTGACTTGGGATTTCATGAACAAGCGAAACCGCCAAATCTCCCAAGGAACAAAAAAATGGCCATCGACGTAAACCCATTCGTTTCAACGTGTTGTGAAAAAATGGTCTCAGATACCGAAATTCAGACTTTTGTTCCTTTCAGAGATCGGTCCGGGCACCGGACTGGGTGGCTGAAAACCGTAAGCCTGACCCCCAAGTCCTCAACACTCGTGTTTTTCGAACGTGCACCACATTCCGAAGACGTGATTCATTTCTGAGGCAACGCGTGAAGTTGAACGAGTGCAATACTCCTGATCTTTTGACGCAGTCATTGCCAGCACGGTCCTTGTTCGCGTCGATCCTACTGTGGCAGTGGACCAAATCGCGGGTTGCCTGACCTCAATCGACGCACTCAGTGGACCACGGATTGAAGCGGAGCAACTGGGCTCGCGGTGCTTTCGGCGAGAAATAGGTGTAGCGATATCCGGCGTATTGTTTGGTCTGCCAATCGGCCAGCCAACTCGTCGAACCCGTGCAGTTGACGTATTCGCGGTCGCCCCGCATGAAACTGTCTTGCAGCGTTTGGTGGACCAGCAGCGCGCTCGCATGCGTGGTGTCGACATCGGCGCGACAGCCGATTCGAATGGCCTCAACACGCTTTCCGTGAACGAAGTGGTATGCAAAAGCCACCGGCTGATCGTTGATTAGCAACATCGTCAGATCGGCATGACCGCCGCGAGCCGCGATGGCGTGGATGTCACGCTGAAACAGATTCAAGGAATTCGTTTCGATGATGCCGTTGCCGATTTGGGCCGAGTGCGCGCTTTCGTCGATTTCCTCGCAGGCGTTGAACAAGTCCCACCGCAAACTCGACTCGCTTCCTACGGCTGGTTCACGGGATTCAACCCGGCCCACCGACGGGCGATAGCGGGTAAACGCCAGGTCGCCCGTCCGAGCCAGCGCGTCTTCGCTCCGGCGAACGTTGTCCCGCAGCGTGGTGCCTCGCGAATTCCAGTATTCCTCGAAACCGCCGTTGGGAAAGTCGATGGACGAGCCCTCGCCCCACGCACGGACGTTGAGGTTGAGGCCGCCCAATGCCAACGCGTTTTTCACTCGACCGCGATCGGCGCTGTTCGCCTCGATGCAGCGGTAATCAATGATGTCCCAATCACGAACTGTCCGCCGAATGTGCCGAGCGGCCAGCGTGAGGGCGTAGGACGCATTTACGCCGATGGGTCGGTGACCGATGCCCAAGAACGTCCACGGCAACGTGAGGTATCGCAATCTGCCGGCACTCGTGTCGGCGGTCATCACCACGAACGGCACGATGGCTGCGGTTTCTCCGTCTTGAGCCATCACCAGCAGCCGCAGCTTCTGATTGGCGCCGAAGTGTTCCCAGAATGTTTCGAGCCATTCCGGTGTTTGCACAAATGACGCATCGCGCGAGTCACGCAACAAGTGATGCCACACGGGGCGAAACTCGTTGAGTTCGTCGATGGAATTGACTTCGTGAACAAGGTCTCGCATGAAAGGTCTCTGTCGCAACGTTGATTGAGGAGCAATGCCCGTCAGATGCGTTGATTCAAGCAGTTGCCAACCGCGCCGAGAGCCTTGATGCCTTGATGCCTTGAATGCGTGCTTCTTGGCCGGAGATTTCGAAGCGCATTTCGAATTCACGCTGCAATTGGCCGAGGTCCAGGCCTTCGGTGAGAAACACGGAATCGTGCTGTTCGCGGGATCGTGGATCGTTATCCCCAGAGGTGTACGACACCATCCACGCATGCACTTCGGTTCGGCTGTCCAACACGAGCATTCTCCGGCAGGAACACTTCATCGAGGCAAGGAGCCCGCGTGTTGATGAAAATCAACATCCAAGCGTAGATCGCTCTGAAGCCCCCGCGGCACCGTGTGCGGAATTTTCGGGAATCACGCGGTCGCAAGCTCTCGAATTACGGATCTTGCGGATGATTCGGCTGAGCATGCAGGTTTTCAGGTAAGACGGGCACTCCTGCCCGTCTATGTCACGGGAGACGGGGCCTTGATCACGGTTTCGCCCAGCCTGCCAATCACATACGTCCCATTTCTCCCATAAGTCGCAT
>JAQBZS010000282.1 GCA_027622115.1 Planctomycetota bacterium
GGCGAAGTCAACCAAGCCGACAGCTTCTTCGCCCAAGACGAACTCGTGACGGCGTTACTCATGGGATAGTGTCGGCGAACCGCGTGAAAGATCACACGGCAGTTCTCGCCAGTTGCAACGTTCCGAGCGAGAGTTTACTAAAAGCTATCTGAAAAAGGGGTCTGACCCTTTGGAGGCCTCGCTAGACCCCGGCAAAAACTGATGCCGGAGAGGGTCAGACCCCTTTTTCAGATAGCTTCCAACTAAAGCGTAAGAAGAAAAAGGCTCGTCGCCAGAAAAACCGCAACGTTCATGCGTCCAATGTGGGAGTCGTTGGAAAACCGACGCATGGCCTTCTCCACAAACCTGCCCTACGTCGAAAAACGACTTTCGTCGGGCGCGTCAGGAATAAATGTCCGTCGTACCCGCACGGGCCAATGTTGGTTTGGCTCCGCTGATTGTCTCAACGGGCTGTTCACGTTGTTGATGCGGAAAGAACGAGGACGTGTGAAGTGGGCACCCTTGCGGGGGCGTGACGATGTTTTCGGCTCAGTACTCTCGATGGGCGTCCGCATTCCAGTGGTACAGGCTGCGGGCCGACGCGATTCGCTTGAATTCACTTGCGTCGCATTCCATGTCGGCCGCCGCTAGCAGGTGCGTGAGTCTCTCGATATCCGAAGGCTGCACTTCTTCTTCTCGGGCGTCGGCTCCCAGGCTGTGGATCTTGCCGCGAACGTAGATCGTCGCTTCGTACAACGAGTCACCCAAATTCGGGCCGGCGTCTCCGCACACGACCAAAGTTCCCGCCTGAGCCATGAACGCCGAGAAATGCCCGACGCTGCCGCCGACCACGATGTCGCAGCCCTTCATCGAGATGCCGCAACGCGACGACGCATCGCCTTCGACCACCACCAGGCCGCCGTGTCCCGACGATCCCGCGCATTCGGACGCGTGGCCTTTGACGCGAACGCTGCCCGACATGATGTTTTCGGCAACACTCCAGCCCCCGTTGCCGTGGATCGTCACGGAAGCCAGCTTGTTCATCCCCGCGATGAAATAGCCCGCGTGGCCTTGAATGTCGATTTCCACCGGACAGTCCATGCCGGCGGCAATGCTATGGTTGCCGTCCGGATTCAGAATCTCGATCCGCTCGATTCCGCTGCCGGGCAATTCGTGGTGCAAGAATTGATTGACCTCGCGAACGGTCAACGTCGCCAGATCGAATTGCTTTACACGGTCCATGAGTAAATCTGTTCCGGCGCGGGTTCAAACACGTTCGCCGATTTAATATTGGGAAGATGTGCCAACGAACGGAACTCGGACGACACTGCGATGTAGTCGTCGGTTTCCGCCGCCACGGCGGGTTTGCAAGCAAACGCGTCTCGCACGAGCACCATGCGATCGCCGGTTGCCATCAAGAATGTGAAGAAACCGTCCAACTCGCTGAACGACGTTTGAATCGCCTGTTCCAGTGTGTCGCCTTCTCGCATCCGCCATTCGAGGAATCGGCAACCGGCTTCGGTATCGTTGTCCGTTTCAAACGTGATGCTGCGGCTTTCGAGCTTGCGGCGAATGCTGTAGGGATTCGACAGCGACCCATTATGCACCAAGCAGAAATCCTCGCCAGCTGTATAAGGATGTGCATGAGCGGGCGAAACTGCGGATTCCGTCGCCATCCGAGTGTGTCCCACGGCGTGCGTCCCGGTCAGGTCGGCAAACCGAAACCGGCGAGCGATGTCGGTGGGCAGCCCTTCGTCTTTATACATCTCGATCGCCTTGCCGACCGAAATCAGATGCAGACCGGGATAGGAGTCCTTGAGCCACGCTCTGAATCGCGCAACGGCAACAGTCGACGTCACGAATGCGTGGCTTTCGATGACGTGAATCGGATGCTCGCCGGTGACATCTTGCGACAGCCGTTGCTGAAGTGCTTGCCAATCGAAATGCGGCTTCGGGGAAAACAGCCCGAAGCGTCGGCGGTTTCCATCGAGCGCTTCGTGGAACACCGCCAAGCCTGCGGAGTCTGGTCCGCGAGTGCCCATGCATTCGAGCATCGGCGTGACAAGCTGCCCGAGTTGCTGCCGCAATGCACTGGTTTTCGCCAACAAGCCAACAATCCCACACACGTCGCGACTCCAACTTGCGATTCACTGGGGTGGCACAACTTATCGGTGGTTCCCGATCCGGTGCGGGTTATAGCTCTGACCAATCGCAACCAACAGCCATGTAGGGTTTTGAAAACGCTCGGGACAATGGTCCCAAGCTACGGTCGAGTCGGTAGGTTGAGGTTGCGATTTGCCTCACGGAACCGGGTGTTTGTCGCGAAATCACGAGCCGCTGCAACGAAATCTTCTTGAGAACCGCTGCGACCCTCGCCGCCCGAAACTCCAGCGTCTAAAAGTCGGCTCGGAATTCCATCGACCACAACTCCGACTGCGACGACGAAGCGTCGTTTCGGCACGCGAAACAAACCCAGGACAGGGATCGTTCATGAGCAGATTGAAGCAGCCGCTCAAGTGGCATGGCGGCAAAACGTACTTGGCACAACGCATCGTCGCGCTCATGCCGCCGCATCTCCATTACGTGGAGACTCATTTCGGCGGCGGTGCCGTGCTGCTCGCCCACGACCCAGCAAAGAATTGGCTCTTCGGCCACGAGGATTATGCCGGCAAGACTCACCAGAACGGTTGCTCGGAAGTGGTCAACGATATCCACTCCGAACTGACGAACTTCTGGCAAGTTCTACAAGATGTGGAGTTGTTCGAGCGTTTCAAACGCATTATCGATGCCGTCCCGTTTTCCGTGACGGAATGGCGAACGGCGCGCGAAGACGACGGTGACCGTGATGATGTGGATCGCGCGGTCAACTTCTTCATCGATCACCGACAATCGATGGCGGGTCGCGGAGATTGTTTTACACCGCTGTCGAAGACACGGACGCGTGGTGCTCGCAACGAACAGGCAAATGCTTGGTGGGGCTGCATCGAAGGACTGCCGGCCGTTCGCGATCGATTGCAGGGGGTCGTGATTCTCAACGAGTGTGCCGCCAAGGTCATCCGCCAACAAGACGGCAAACACACCCTCTTCTATTGCGACCCACCGTACCTCAAGGAAACGCGAGTCACTTCGGGCGAATACGACTTCGAGATGACGGAGGCCCAACATATCGAGTTGCTCGACGTCCTGTCGCGGATTACGGGCAAGTTCTTACTCAGCGGTTACCCGAGCGAACTCTATACGGACTGGGAACGTCGACACGGCTGGACTCGGCACGAATTCAAGATTGACAACAAGGCTTCGT
This sequence comes from Planctomycetota bacterium, assembly GCA_027622115.1. Lineage (GTDB taxonomy): Bacteria > Planctomycetota > Planctomycetia > Planctomycetales > Planctomycetaceae > JAQBZS01. The sequence goes on from JAQBZS010000282.1 coordinate 3,281, forward strand.
CGGCCAAACAGAAAGCGACCATGACCGAATGCGTGTGGTGCAACTTCTAAAGCGAGTTTGCCACTTTCCGGGGTCTGGCTTACGGATTTCAGATTTGGCGGGCGGTGGACTTTGGCTTCATCAAGAACGTCAATCCGCAAATCTGAAATCCGTAAGCCTGACCCCCAAGTCCTCAATTCGCGTGTTTCTTGAGTGAGGTTCAATTCGTCCACACCGAAAACGAGAACCGCTCGGTCGTCACCCTTTTGAGTTCGGCCGATGTCGTTGATTCGAAGTGCCTTCGAAGAACGCGCCAGTCGAGAACTTAGGGGTCAGGCTTACGGATTTCAGGGCCTTGATCACGATTTGGCCCACCTTTCGATCAACATTCGTCCCATCCGTCTCATAAGTCCCATGAGTGATGCGACTTATGGGAGAAATGGGACGTATGTGATTGGCAGGCTGGGCGGCTGGGCCAATTCGTGATCAAGGCCGATTTCAGATTTGGCGGTTTGCCTTTGTTTGTGAATTCCACGCGGAACGCCCGCCAAATCTGAAATCCGTAAGCCAGACCCCGATCCCTTCCACGCGAACGAAATTGGCTCGTTTAACGCGCGTTTTCGACGTGCCGACACGCGCGGCCCGTTGGGCACTGTAAACGAGCTTCGCTTCGCGGGCGTGTATCGCAGTCGACCGTGAGTCACTGGACCGATTCAACGCGGCTGACGATTCGGCCGTCCGAGAGTTGCGTTTCGATTTGATCGCCGACCGATATGTCGTCGATCGACCGCACGATTCGTTGTTCCTGCACCGATCGCGTGATCGAGAAGCCGCGAGACAGCACCTTCAATGGGCTGAGCGCTTCCAGCGAATCCGCAGCAGCGACGAGCCGTGAACGGATTCGTTCCATGCGATGCGCCATCGCGCGTTGCAAGCGGTCTCCCAGTTGATCGAGCCGTTCTTCGTTCTCGCGGATTGGTCGCAGCGGATCCTTGAGCACCGGTCGGTTGGCGAAAGACTCCAACCGCGTGCGAGCGTGCCGCACGCGATCGAGCAGTGCGTTTCGCAGGCGAGCCGAGATCTCGTGGAGGCTGCGTTCGACTTCGGCTTGGATTGGAACCGCCAGTTCGGCCGCTTCGCTCGGCGTGAGGGCTCGCCGATCCGCGACGAGATCCGCGATCGTCACGTCCACTTCGTGACCAACAGCGCTGATCACGGGAACTCGACAGGCAGCGATCGCACGGGCCACGACCTCCTCGTTGAACGACCACAGGTCTTCGAGGCTGCCGCCACCACGTCCCGCGATGACCACGTCGACTCCAGGAATCTGATGCACGATGCGCAGGGCGTTGGCGATTTCGCGAGCGGCGAATTCACCCTGCACGGCGACCGGCAAGATCACAACATCCACCTTGGGCCAGCGCCGCTGCAGAACTTGCAGGATGTCTCGCACCGCCGCGCCCGCCGGGCTGGTGATCAACGCGATTCGCTGCGGGAACGTTGGGATCGATCGCTTTCGCTCGGGAGCGAACAAGCCTTCGCGTTCGAGCTTCTCCTGAAGTTGACGAAACGCGAGTTCCAAGGGGCCGACACCCTGCGGAATCATGCGCTCGACAATCAACTGATACGTGCCGCGAGGCGGATAGACCTGGACCGGACCTCCCGCGATCACGTGCAGCCCGTCCTGAACGTCGAATTGCAATCGTTGCAGGGACGTCCGCCACACGACCGCCGAGATCTGGGCGTTGTCGTCCTTGAGCGTGAGATACAGATGGCCGGATCTCGCCTGCATGCAGTTGGAGACTTCGCCTTCCAGCCACACGAATCGCATGTTGGATTCGACCAGAGCGCGGATATCACGTGTCAGCTCGGAAACCGACAGGACTGGAAGTTCATCGAACGATTTTGCCATCTATCCGGCTTTGTCCAAATCGACGCCCATGTCTTTCATGAGGAATTTCATGTCTTTCCAGACGTCCGTCTTCGCGGCAGGATTTCGCAGCAGATATGACGGATGGTACGTGCATAAGACCTTGGCGTTCCCGTGCTGGTGAAATTTGCCGCGCAGTTTTCCGATGGAGATCGTGGAATCCAACAAGTTTTTGGCGGCGATCAAACCCCAACACACGATGTACTCGGGATTGACCGTCGCGATTTGCCCGTCGAGATATTCGCGGCAATTGGCGGCTTCTTCGTTCGCGGGATTGCGATTCCCCGGCGGGCGACAGCGAAGAATGTTGCAAATGTAGAGTTCTTCGCGGACGAGTTTGCTGGCCTCGATAATCTTGTCCAAAAGTTGGCCCGCGCGACCGACAAACGGTTCGCCTTGCTCGTCTTCATCCGCTCCCGGAGCTTCGCCGATGAACATGATTTTGGCCTCCGGGTTCCCGACACCGAACACAGTCTGGGTCCGAGTCGATGCCAGTTGTTGGCACCGAGTGCATTGAGCCACGCGAGCGGCCAGGGCGGCGAGTGATTGGATTCGTTTGTCACGTGAGAGATTGGATACGGGCATGGGGCGGGATACTGGTGGGTTCGAAGGACTGGATGTGGAGACCGGCTGTGGGCGAGCCGGGATTGCGTGAGCCGGTGTCGTCGTGGCTGAGGCAGCCGCTGCTCGGGGAGTTGGTTGCAACACGCGCGGCGCTTCCGGTGGGGCAGTGGAACGAAGTGGTGCGACCGGTCGCGCAGCTGCCTGATTCAACCGTGTCTGGGCCGCGACCGGGCGTTGAGCGGTCGGCGTTGGCAGCGCCGCCGGTTTTTCGAATTGAACGGTCGAGCGTGGTACCGATGTCAGTCCGGCTCGCTTGAGCGATTCCAGATGCTGTCGCAGCATCCGATGCGTGTTGGTGTCCATCAACCGGAAGTCCTGTCCGTACTGTCCGAGAAACCTTTCCCTGTGACGATTGCAGCAGCGTACCAGTTAGCACTCTTGATTTGGGTTCGCAATCGCATCGAAAAAACTGCGGGCTCGCGAGCTACCGGCAATTCGTGCCGCTCGGACGACCGTTGCGACGCGAACTTTCCGCAAAGTCCGGTGAATCGCGCCAATCGCTAAATCCGGCACAGTCGATCAACCGATCAAGTTCAAGACTGACTTCAACGCTTCCCGAGAGGAATCAAGGATGAAGAAGATTCCGTGGCTATTCGGCGTGTTCGCCCTGTCCGTTTCACACGCGTTTGCGCAAGACCCGCTTGCCGAATTCGACTCGGATCGCCGCGTTCAACTCCTCGACTCGCCGCCCACGAATTTCGTTCAACAAGCGGCCTTTACCGACGTCTCCGACACGGACAACCGTCGCTCGATCGTTCAGGTTCGCGGTGAATCGTTTCAAGACGATTTTCGATCGCAACAGCGTGGTCTCCCCGCCGGGGACGACTTGGCGGTGCCGACGTTTGAAGACGTCCGAGTCCTTCCTGCATCCGCGACCACCGCAACTCAAACCGTGGCTGCATCGTTGGAACCGGGATGCACGACGCTCGGCTGCAATACGGGAGTCGCCTGCAACAACTGTAACGACGGCAGTTGTCCGAGTTGCTCGGCCTTTCAATCCCTCCACAGCGGAGACGGCGTCTTTCATTCATTCGGTGCCGATCGCTGGATTCGATTGGGAGCTGGATTGCGAACAAGTTATTCCGCCATCGAGAACGGTGCTCCGAACAACGGTGCTGGGACCGGGACGAGTTGGGCCAACGACTTCCGCATGGACAACATGCGCATCTTCTTGAGCGGCCAGGCTTACCGGGGCATCGGGTTCGAATTGAATACGGACATCAATGGCGCTCAGGGCTTTGAGGAATTCGATTACATCTCCGGCTTCGGCGGATTTGAACAGTCCGGCGGCGTCCGAGTCGTGGATGCCGTGGTCAAATTCCAATTGACCGATGAACTCAATCTATGGGCTGGGCGATTTCTGGCCCCTTCCGATCGCACCAACTTGGCCGGCCAATTCTTCATGAATGCCTGGTCCGCGCCGTACGTGCAGTTCGGTTACCAAAACATCTTTCAAGGTCGCGATGATGGTGCCGCGTTGTGGGGCCAGCATCTGGGTGGCGTTGTGAAGTGGTACTTCGGCGTGTTCGAAGGCCGCGACGGGCTTGCCGGACCGACGCTCAATTCCCCACCGCCGCGAACGGACAAAGACAGCCCGTACGTGGTGGGTCGCTTCGCATTGCATCTGCTGGATTCCGAGCCGGGTTACTACAACAAGAACACGTACTACGGCGAAAAAGAAGTCTTCACGTTGGGTTGGGGATTCGCCCACCAGCGCAACGCGACAGGGTCAAACGCTCTTTCCGATGGACGAGACTTCTTCGCCTGGAATTTCGACGCGCTCTACGAAACGAAATTGGACAGCGGTGGCGTGTGGACGTTCGAAGCTGCCTTCTATGACTTCGACGACAACGACGCACAGGCTGTCGATCCCGCCGGCCGGTTCACGCCGCTGGGTCGGCAAGGTGAATCGTTCTTGATTCAGACGAGTTATCTGATGCCGGGGCAGGCGAACATCGGCCCGATGTGTGGTCGGTTCCAACCGTTCATTCGCTATCAGGACTACAACCGCGACTTCACCGGTGCGGGACCGTTTGCGTTTGACGAAGGCCTGGACCTGGGCGTCCACTTCATCATCGACGGACACAACGCTCGGCTGTCCGCCGTCTGGGAGCAGCGAGAACTCAACACCGCAGCCGGTGCCGGTGACATCAGCATCTTACGCGTCGGTGCCCAATTGCAGTTTTAGTCGCGACCGTAGCTTTGGACCATTGTCCCGAGCAGTCACGGGACAATGGTTCCGTGCCGCTGGGCATTGCCCACCAATATGACTCAGCAATCAATCAAGACCCGCCTCGTTTGAGGCGGGGCTTTT
>JAQBZS010000283.1 GCA_027622115.1 Planctomycetota bacterium
ACCGTGTCTGGCGATGTTTGCCTAGAATCACCAACCTTGTCAATTTTGGTGCCTGTCACCTTTCTCTTCCGAATTGGCTTCAGGTCGTGTGGGCGGTTCGGGGTGCTGATTGGCGTCTGAGTTGCTGAGATCGAGGGAAATGGTGACACTCATGCTCCGGCCTCCATGCTCGGGAGATGATTGGGAATTCGTCGAACACTTCCCATATCTGAGCATGAAGGCCGCCTTCTTTTCTACCAACTCCCCCCAATTTTCACTTCCAAGCTTCGATTCACCCCCCCCCCTCGGAAAAGCAGTACACTCCAACTGCATTTGGCAACCCCTCCGGTCAAGCGGCGACTTCGGGTTCTTCATGGGAAAGAAAAGGCGAGCAAGCCGCACTCACGGTGAACAAATTGTCCATCTACACCCAATCTGAGACACGTACCCCGCAATCCCGACAACTTTGCCTGTTATGCGGCGCTGAATTCGCCAGTGTTAATCAAGTCTGCCCCACATGCGGCGAGGACTCGAAAGTTCAACCAAGGCGTGACTCGATCTTCGTTTTCCTTACGCTCGTGGTTTTGGCCGTGGCGTCGTCGGCATTCTTCGGCGTGTTGATCGGAACGATTGCATTAACGATGGCGGTTGGCTCGTGGTTCGTCCGCACATCTCGAGTGCCAGTGACCGTCTACATCTGCACCGCCGTGATTGCCTGGCCAACGACTGCGATTTGCAAGTATCTACTGCTGGAGGCCACCTACGAAATTGGGTATGCAACTGCCGTTCGAGAAACGGAGTTACATCGGTCGGCGGGCACGATGGACGAATTCATGCTCGTGCTCATTCGATGCAAGTTCCGGCGCGAAAACCCTCGTTTCGGAGAGTGGGAACCGGTAAGACGATTTCACCACGGTTATAGCAGGGGCTGGAGATCCTGTTTCCCGAAGAGGATAGACATTAGGGAACTCGCCCGTGAGCGAATCACCAAAAAACTGAACGCGACCATCCTGCGGGACGACCGGCATTTTGTCATCGGGATCATCATCAGGCAAAGCGACGAATTGCAACTCGACGATCTTGTCTTGTTGGCGGCGTTTCCTGACCTCAAGCTTCTTGTGTTGGATGGCATCACAGTCGGAAACGACGCAGTCAATTATATAGCACCTTTAGAGATTCAACGCCTGGACCTCATCGGCACCAACGTGACAGACTACTACGATGTCGTAGGGAAACTGCAAATACCCCGCGAGTTGAGAATCGCGGATCAAGAATTGACGACCGAGACGCGAAAGAAAATCGAAAGGCGGTATCCGACCGCAAAACTCGTTGATTTCGGGAGGGGAGAAGATGCGATCCGGCGCTGTAGGAACGCAATTCACGGCGAGTGACATAAACCCGCGTTCGATGCTCGCCCTATCTGGAGCAGGAAAAGGGGTCAATACTCCTCGTTAGAGCAATCACGTGTTAGTGTTGCCAAGTACGTGATTACCGCGTACGGGCGGCGCATGCGGGTTGCGAACGGTCAGGGCAGAGCTATCGCTGCGGCAGCGGGGAAGACAAAAGGTGACAGGGGAAGACAAAAGGTGACAGAAGACAAGTATGGGACAAATGCGACGTCTGCGGCGTTGTTTTGTCGGTCGTCTTCCAGGCGACCGTGTCTGGCGATGTTTGCCTAGAATCACCAACCTTGTCAATTTTGGTGCCTGTCACCTTTCTCTTCTTGTCACCTTTCTCTTCTCCAACTCGCGGACGCTCCAACCCGTTTGGTTGGCCTCGATTTCGTAGAAACTGCGTTCCTCGGCGTCGTCGATCGTGAGCAGCGTGACGTAGTGCGACCACGAGAGGGTGAAGCGGTCGAGCAATTCGCCAGACAGCGTCTGTTGAATTGCCGCTGCCAGCGGTAACTCGTTTGGCAATCGGAGGTTAGGCGATGCCCCAGAATTCCGAGACAGTGTCTCGGAATTCTGGGCGGCCAAAATCGCAGACAGTGTCTCGGATTTTCGCCCACCGGCCGCGTCGCCATACGCCGAGTAAAATCGTCGCATGAATTCGAGGTTATCGACGGAGAATCCACGGCCGAGCGTGCCCTTCAGTTCTTGCGATAACAGCTTGAGTGTTCTTGCTCCGTAGGTCGCGTAATCGCTCCCGTTTTGCTCGAACTCGACGAGATACCAACCAAACAGCCAGTTTCGGACCACAAGTTCCCTGTTGATCGACTGTGCGGCCCGCTCCTGTATCTCTGCATGGGTCACACGGCAGAGTTCAACGAGCGTCCGAAAATCGAGGTCAGTGCTTAGTTCACTGGGTTGGTTGGCCATTCCATGAATTCCACTCATGTGGCGAAATCGTCAGGCATTGCCTGACTGCTTCGCGATCAACTTGTCACGACACACAGGCTACGGTTCACATCAGGAGAAATCCCAGACACTGTCTCGGATTTCTCGCGTCCAGCCGCTGGTGCCACAAATCAGAAAAGATTGCACACGTTTCACGGAGTTCCCCTGCCGGTTTATCCGGCAGGAAGCACAGGTTGGTTGCTAAATCGACAGCGGCTTTCACGAGTCTGCCCCCTGCCAGTTTACCTGGCAGGAGCAAGAGGTTTTCCGCTACGAGGCGTTTGGGCGTACTCGTAAGCCAAAAACCTTTGGCTCCTGCCGGATGAACCGGCAGGGGGCCGAGTTTGCGATGTGGAAGACGAGGCTAGCCGTCAACCTTTGCTTCCTGCCGGGTAAACCGGCATGGGAGCTTCTGGCAGGCTTGAGCGTTACGGCCGGTTGACTCGTGGTCATTGCCCCTGCTCCTCTCCGCTTCGGGAAAATCCCATCCGTGCCAGGTGCCCGTTCACCTTCTCCTCAAGCTCCGCGACCCGCTCGGACAACTGCGGCAGAGGCGTCTCATATCGCTCCGCCAGTTCCTTCACTCGCTGCGTGAGCGACTGGCTGATGCGATCCATCTCGCCGTGAACGTCGGCGTCGAGGCGGCTGAGGTCTCCGCTTTCCAGCCGCCACCTTGATCATTGGGGGCGGTGATCTGGTGAACGTCGTCCTGCATCACGTCGGACCAGTAGACCATCAAATGCTGGTAGACGTCGTAGTGATTGATCAGCGACCGGTCGGTGTAGTGCGCCAGCAGGTCTTCGGACAGCTCGCCGATGATCTGCTTCGGCTTCGCACCGGCCGCGAGCCCACGCAGCTCGGCCGCCACCCGCTGACGCCACTGGTCAAAGTGCTGGTTCATCTGGTCGATGAACGCGGCGAACTCGGGATGTTCGTAGATTGCCGATTTTGTTTCGGCCTTGTCGACAGCCAGATCGACGTAGCCGGGGCGGTTGTCGGTGAACAGGCTGGTGCGCAGGCCCGGGCAAACGTCCCAGTATGCGGCCAGTGAATCGACATCGGAAACCGGACTAGATTGCGGCGAATGCCGGCTTCGGCGTTTCCTCGAAATAGCACGCCGTGCGGCAGAATGCAGGCTCCGCTGCCGGTGCTTCGGAGCGAGCGGACGATGTGCAGCAGATAGGCGTAGTCGCCCTGTTTGGCGGGGGGAACGCCGAAAGATGTGAAACGTTCGAAGTCTCTGGCGGTTTGCAAATCGGCCGCTGGCGTGCCGCCCTCGTTGGGATGCAGTCCCGAATTCCAACGCTTATCGGAGCAAAGCCGATCGGAGCAAAGCCGATCGGAGCAAAGCCGATCGGAAGCGGCCGTGGCGAGAAAGTTACGACACCAACACGTATCGGCGCGCGATTCATCGAGGGGTGCGGCGCTCGTTGTGAGGGGGCATCGGACTTTTCCGGTTCGCACGTTTTTTGGCGTTGCGGTCGGCTTCTGCTTCGGCAGGCGAGAAGCAGTAATCGTCGGCTGCTCGATTCTCCAGCCAAGGATTCAGAATCTCTTGAGCCCGTGGACCAAAGCAAATCACTCGCTCGCGCCCGTGGTGTTCGTTCTTGTGTGTTTCCGGACGGTAGAGCCACACATCACCGGATGTGTCGACATCGGACGGTCGCAGAATGCAAATCTCGGCGGGGCGACAACTGCAAAGGAGTTGAAGACGGACCATATCGCGAACCTGTCGAGAAAGGTGCGGCAGTGTCGCGTTGACTCGCCATTCCTTGACCGGTCGAACCGGCTCGGAGTAACCCTCCGAAGCGATTTGGGGTAGTACTACCCCGATGCCGTTCGGTTTTGGGCAACTCTGGCAACCGCTGTCAGGTACGCAAGTCCTGCGTTTGGCAGTGTTTAGGAGAAATCGGGATGACAGGATTCGAACCTGCGACTTCCGGCTCCCAAAGCCGGCGCTCTGCCAGGCTGAGCTACATCCCGGTTGCACTTTCCGGGAGTCTAGAAGTGACTTGGGAACGCGTCAACGAACACAACGCCGCGAAGTCGTTTGAATCGTTTCGGCAAGCCCCAATCGGCCTTGATCCTACTTTGACGACCAAGCAACGGCCGCAACGAAGCGCGTGGTGCCTTTCAAGTTGCCAAGCCGCTTCGCCAGAATGTGAGCGAACAGGCATGTGAGCCGACGACATCGATTCATTTCGAGGACCATTCATGAGCACTACCCGACGACAAGCTTTGGCAGCAATCGGTGCAGCGACTTTCGGAGCGACTCAAGCGGCAAACGCGCAGATCCCTCGTAGTCAGGTGGCCTCCGATTACCGCGTGGTGCATGGCAAGATTCGACAATCGGTGATGGGGTGGTGCTTCAAGCCCATGCCCGCCACGGAACTCGCGAAGCATAGTCGAGACATCGGACTCGTCGGGATCGAGGGAATTGGTGCCGACGACTATCCGGCCGCCAAGAAACTCGGACTCGACATTTCGCTGGTGAGCAGTCACGGATTCGCCAAGGGGCCGTTTAGCCGAGACAACCATGCATTCTGCATCGACACCCTCAAGCAGCGAATCGACTTGGCGGTTGAAGTGGGTTGTCCCAGCGTGATCACATTCACCGGCATGCGAGAAAAGGGGATCAGCGACAAGCAAGGCACACAGAATTGTGTCGACTGCTGGAAGGCGGTGATCGGGTACGCGGAAAAGAAGAAAATCAACTTGGTGCTGGAGCATCTCAATTCGCGAGACGATTCGCACCCGATGAAGGGGCATCCCGGCTACTTCGGAGACGACGTGGACGCCTGCGTCGACATGATCAAGCAGGTGGACTCGCCCAACATGAAGTTGCTGTTCGACGTCTATCACGTGCAGATCATGAACGGCGACGTGATCCGCCGCATCAACCAATACAAAGACGTGATCGGCCATTACCACACTGCAGGCAATCCGGGTCGAGGCGAATTGGACGAGACGCAGGAAATCAACTACCCGGCCGTGATGCGAGCGATCCTCAAGACGGGATATAAGGGATTCGTGGCTCAAGAATTCATTCCCACGTGGGACGATCCGGTCGCCGCACTGCGACACGCCGCGAAGGTTTGCGATGTGTCATGACGCGAGCGGCGACTTTTGTTGTCGCCCCGCCCAAGTCAGGCACATCTCGTTTGACCCCTCGGCGAACGCGCGGACGAGTCGGGCCACAGCGCCGCGCCCTCGTTTGATTTATCCCGTGGGCGCAGGCGTGTCCGGTCAAAACGCCTGCGCCTTCGGCTACGGGTTAAATTAAACGAGCCACCTTCGGCGCTGCGAAAATATTTCACCGAAACTCGCGGAAATGACGGAGACCTTTCATGTTGCGGAATCTTTCGCGTTCGAGCTTGCTATGCCTGCTTGCGGGACTGATCGCGATACCAACGCCTGACCTCGGCGCGGACGAGACTGCCGCGATGGCTCGGCTGCGAACGCCGTTCACGACGTCCAACGTGGTGGGTTCGCCGGAGCCTCCGCATCCGTATCGCGTCGTTCGCACGCTGCCGAAATTGAAGATGAAACAGGCGTTGTTCGTGATCAACGAGCCCGGCACCAAGCACTTGATGTTTATCGAACATGGCGGATCAAAAAGCCGCGTCTGTCGAACTCGCGACGATGGCACGAGCGGAGAATTCGACGTGCTGCTGGATGTCGACCATCCCGTTTACAGCGCGTGCTTTCATCCGAAGTTCCAAAAAAACGGGTACATCTTCCTCGGCAGCAACGGCTCGCGCGACGGCGCCCCCAAACAGACCCGAGTGACCCGTTACACGATTCAACGCGAGGCACCGTTTCAACTCGACCCGAAGTCGGCTCGAGTGATCATCGAGTGGGATTCCAACGGGCATAACGGGGCGGCCGTCGTGTTCGGGTTGGACGGCATGTTGTACGTGACATCGGGCGACGGAACGTCCGACTCGGACACCAACATAACCGGCCAAGGGCTGGATCACCTGCTTGCCAAGGTGCTGCGGATCGATGTGGACCGCCCCGACAAGGATCGGATGTACTCGATCCCGCAAGACAACCCCTTCGTCAACCGTCCGGGTACACGGGGCGAGACTTGGGCGTACGGATTTCGCAATCCCTGGCGGATGTGCGTGGACTCGAAGACCGGGCACATTTGGGTGGGCAATAACGGACAGGACTTGTGGGAACAGGTCTACTTCGTTCGGAAAGGAGACAACTACGGGTGGAGCGTCTACGAAGGTGGGCATCCGTTTTACTTGACTCGCAAGCTTGGTCCCGATCCGCACGTCAAACCCGCGTTCGATCATCCGCATTCGGAAGCCCGTTCGCTGACCGGCGGCGTGGTCTATTACGGTCGGCGTTATCCAGATCTCAACGGAGCGTACATCTACGGCGACTATTCAACCGGCAAGATTTGGGCCGGCCGGCACGACGGGACCAAGGTCACGCAACACCGCGAGATCGCGGATTCGACGTTGCAAATCGCGGGCTTCGGCTTGGATGCGGCGGGCGAATTGCTGATTGTCGACTATCAAACCGCCGGCGCGTTTTACACGCTGGAACCCACACCAAAGGACAAGCCGCTCGCCGAATTCCCGAGGAAACTCAGCGAGAGCGGCCTGTTCACATCCGTGGCCGATCATGTCATGCAGCCCGGTGTCGTGCCTTACTCCGTGAACGCTCCGCTGTGGTCGGACAACGCGTTTAAGCATCGCTTCTTCGCGATTCCGGCGGACGCGGGCAAAGACGGCAAGCCACCCAAGATCGCTTATTCGGCAAACGGAAGCTGGAATTTCCCGGACCGCACGGTGCTCGTGAAATCCTTCGGACTCGAAACGGAGCAGGGCAATGCGGCCTCGCGACGGTGGATCGAGACGCGGTTTCTCACCAAAACCGAAGGAGAATGGGTCGGGTATTCGTACGCTTGGAACGGGGACCAAACCGACGCCACGCTGGTCGAAAAAACGGGCCGTAAGCAGGAATTCGTCATCCGACTGCCGGATGGTTCCGAGCGTCGTCAGACGTGGTCGTATCCCAGTCGCTCCGAATGCATGGTGTGCCACAGTCGAGCGGCTCGCTTCGTGCTCGGTCTGACGACAGCTCAATTGAATCGTTCGCATCACTATGGCGACTTCGCAGCCAATCAACTTGAAACCTTGGAGTCGCTGGAATTGATCAATGTCGGCGCGAAGTCGCAGTTGGGTGACGCCTTCAAACGGGCGATCCGTGGCGAGGGCATACCGGACGAGGAAGCGGAAGCAGTGGTCGACGCCAAGTCCTTGGAAGTCGCACGCGGGCAATCGAGATTTGCGGACGTGCCTCGCTTGGCGGATCCGTACGACAAGACCGAGACCTTGGAATTGCGAGTGCGATCGTATCTGCACGCCAACTGTGCCCAATGTCATGTTGGGGCCGGTGGCGGCAATGCACAGATGAAGTTGGCGTTCAATACATCGGTCGACGAGATGAACGTCTTGGACGCGGAACCATTGCACGATCGATATGGAATCACGGGTGCGCGTTTGGTGGCACCCGGAGCGCCGGACAAGTCAGTGTTGTTGCATCGGCTGGCACAGCGCGGACGCGGCCAAATGCCTCAGTTGGCGACCACCATCGTCGATAAAGCGGCCGTGGACTTGTTCCGCGATTGGATCCGATCGCTGTCGAAATAGCTTGGTGGTGCTCGGTGTTTAATGCTGACGCCGGGCTCAGAGTTGCGACTCGCCTGAGTCCCGATCGCTTGGCTTAGGGACGGCGCTGAAATTAAACCGGCATTTGGCATGCGAGTTACCGTAGCTGGATTCG
>JAQBZS010000284.1 GCA_027622115.1 Planctomycetota bacterium
GTCGACGTGGATGTTGAAGAAGGTTCCGAGTTGAGCCAGACTCAACACCTCGCTGATCATCGACAAAATCCCGAACGTCGCGATTTTTCCGCCCGATTGAGTCACGCGGCGCAGGAATCGGACAAGCATCCCCAAAGCTTGACTGTGCAGGTACTCGACTTCGGACATGTCCAACGCGATCCGCAGCGGCCCTGTTCCTGCAATGAGTGCTTCCAAATCTTCTCCGATTTGGTCGAACTTCCCCATGTCCTGCCGAGACAGCGAGAATGCGACCATAGTCACGTTGCCAACCTGTTCGATCGTCGTCGCCGTTTTCAATCGAAAGAGGCTGATCCGACCGCCGCACTTGTCGCATGCCACGGTCTCGCCCAAGTCATTCGGGGATATCGATTGGGCAACACGACAATGCGGGCAATTGCCGGTGATCTCGGTGAACCGCACGTGCGTCAACTCGAAACGAAACTCGTGTTGGCACAATTCGCAGCAAACATCGCGCCGACGACTCGATGCGGGCAGCCGGATTCTGCCGTCGCAACTTGGGCAGTTCAGCGAAAACGACCGTGGCGCGAATTCGGCGACGCTTTGCAATTCGCCCAAAGGGGAAAACGACGCTGCCGCGATTTCTTTGACTTGGAGATCCGTATTCAACAATGTCCGACAATCGGAGCAACGAATCTGATTCTCGGGCATGTCCACGCCGCATTTCGGGCAGGGACCACCGGGCCAGGCTGGCATCTTGGAACTCCAAACTTCGGTCGAACTGAATCGCTGAGCACGCTTGAGAATGCCCAACCGGTTTCCTGCGACATGAAAAAGACTCCCGACCCCTTCCACGCCAGCCGTTGGGACGCGTGCAAAATCCTCGAATGTCTCTCGGTCGACAACGAGCCTATCCGCCACCGTGCTACACCCGCAAATCACGTACGAATCGACGACGTGAAAACGCGGAATCGGGAAGAATCAACAATTTACGTCACTTGAATGCGAAGATTCACTTCGTTGCAATTGCCCGACGCGTATTGCTCTGCGAACGAATCCCCTTCACCAACGCTGCGGAGTTCCTGATGCTTCGAACAATGTCCGCCCTCGCACTGCTGATTTGCATGGCCGCTCCCGTGCTAAGTGCTCCGAAAGCCAAGTTCCAATCGCCGACAATTACAAAGTCGACTCCCGGTCGGGCCGTGAAGATCGATGTCGACATCACCGGAGCCAAAGAGCTGTACTTGGTGGTCACGGACGGCGGGAACGGCTTTGGCTGTGACTGGGCGGACTGGGTGCAACCACGGCTTGTCGGACCAAAGGGCGAGTTGAAACTGACGGAACTCAAGTGGAAGTCGGCAGTCAGCGGTTTCATGAATGTCGGCGTCAACAAGAACGTCGTCGGCAAGCCGCTGTCGATGAATGGCAAGCCCGTCGAATTCGGCATCGGGACGCATGCGAACTCGGTGATCAGCTACGCCATTCCCGCTGGGTACACAAAGTTCCTGGCGACGGGTGGACTCGACGACGGCGGAGTTTCACAGCCCACGTGCGGCGACACGGCCAGCGTGCAGTTCGCCGTTTACACCGAAAAGCCGACGCTCATTGCCGCCGCACCGAGTGTGGCCGCAGGACTTGGCAGCCGCGATCCGATGGACGCCACGGCGGGACTTACCGTGGCCGAGGGACTGGAAGCCACGCTGTTCGCCGCCGAGCCCATGTTGTTGAGCCCGTCCAATATCGACGTGGACCATCGCGGTCGTGTGTGGGTTTGCGAGATCGTCAACTACCGGCATCGCAACGGTTCGCGCAAGGAAGGCGATCGGATTTTAATCCTCGAAGATACCGATGGCGACGGCGTGGCGGATTCCAAGAAGGTGTTCTATCAGGGCCGCGACATCGATACGGCGCTGGGCATTTGCGTCCTTGGGAATCGAGTCATTGTGTCGGTCGCTCCGAACGTGTTCGTGTTCACGGACGAAAACGGCGACGGCAAAGCCGACAAGAAAGAAGTGCTGTTCACGAAGGTCGGCCAGCCGCAGCATGACCACTCCACGCACGCGTTCACGTTTGGGCCGGACGGCAAGTTGTATTGGTGTGTCGGCAACACCGGCCAACACGTTCACGACAAGAACGGCAACATCGTCGTCGATTTGGACGGCAAGGAAGTCCGAGACAACGGCAAGCCCTATTTCGGCGGCATGCCCTTTCGCTGCAATCTGGACGGCAGCGATTTCGAAGTGCTGGCCCACAACTTCCGCAACAACTACGAAGTGTCGGTCGATTCGTTCGGCACGTTGTGGCAGTCGGACAACGATGACGACGGCAACCGAGCCGTGCGGATCAACTTCGTCATGGAGTTCGGCAACTATGGCTATCGCGATGAAATGACGGGAGCCGGTTGGAAGTCGCCTCGTACAGGAATGCACGAAGAAATCCCGCTGCGGCATTTTCACCTGCGAGATCCCGGTGTCGTCCCGAATCTGCTGCAAACCGGTCAAGGATCACCCACCGGCATCTGCGTCTATGAAGGTCGGCTCTTGCCGAAAGTGTTCTGGGATCAAGTCATCCACTGCGATGCCGGCCCAAATGTGGTCCGAGCGTATCCGGCGATACCCGATGGCGCGGGCTACAAGGCCGAAATCGTCAATGTCCTCAAAGGCGACAAGGACAACTGGTTCCGACCCTCGGATGTGTGCGTGGCTCCGGACGGCTCGTTGATCGTGGCCGATTGGTACGACCCGGGCGTCGGCGGACACCGCATGGGCGATATCGAACGCGGTCGTCTGTTCCGCGTCGCGCCACCGAAGACCGGCTACAAGATGCCCAAGTACGATTTCGCAACCATCACAGGCGCGATTGAAGCGTTGAAAAGCCCGAACCTGGAAGCTCGATATTTGGCGTGGACGGCGCTAAACAAAGCTGGCACCGAAGCTGAAACGGCGCTCAATCAGTTGTACGCCGACAAGAATCCTCGCCTGCGAGCCCGCGCGTTGTGGTTGCTCGGCAACATCAAAGGGCGTGGTGAAACCTACGTGAACCAGGCCATCAAGGACGAAGACGCCGACATCCGCGTGACCGGCCTTCGCATGGCCCGACGGTTGAAGTTGGACGTGCCGTCGATCGCCGGCCAATTGACGAAGGACTCGTCCGCCGCCGTGTTGCGGGAGTGTGCCATCGCCATTCGGCACAACACGTCGTCCGAAGCACACGCGATTTGGGTCGAATTGGCTCAAAGGCATGACGGCAAGGATCGCTGGTACTTGGAAGCGTTGGGGATCGGAGCCGACGGTCAATGGGACGATCTGCTGCGGCTTTGGCGATCGAAGGTCGGCGACAAGTGGAACGCGAAACCGGGCCGGGACATTGTGTGGCGGTCTCGTGCCGCTTCGACGCCGGACGACTTGGCGGCATTGATCGCCGACCCCAAGACGCCGAACGAAGAGATCACGCGTTATCTGCGAGCCTTCGATTTCGTCGATGGTCCGAACAAAACCAGCGCGTTGGCGGGACTCGCGTTCGCGTCCAGTTCTAAGGATGCGGCCCGCAATTCGCTGGTTATGACGGAAGCCGTCAACCGGCTGAAGGGATTCAACGTCAACACGAATCCCAAACACAAGCAGGCGTTGGACAGCATCTTGGAAAAGAATCGCGGTACTTCGCAATTTGTCACGCTGGTGGACCGCTTCAATGTTCGCGATCGATTTCCCGATTTGCTGGCCCTGGCCCAAGCCGGACCCGATCAGCAGGTTGGAATTGAAGCCATGACGGCACTGTTGCAAAAGAATCAACTCGTCCTGTTAAAAAAGTCGTTGGCCGGCAAGGACGCGCGGATCGCGGAAGCGACGGCGCGTGCGATCGGTAATTCGGCGGACGGCAAGGCGGCGGGTTTGCTGGGACCGATCACCAAAGACGACAAGCAGCCGCTCGGTCTGCGTCGCGAGGCGGCTCGCGGATATGCTCGCAGCCCCCAAGGTGCCGTTGAACTGTTAGCGCTTGCGAAAGCCGGCAAGATCGACGCAACCCTGAAACAAGCCGTGGCCGCGTCGCTGCATTCGTCGACGATCAAGGGCGTGAAGGAAGCCGCGCTCAAATTGTTTCCGTTGCCGCCGTCGAAGAACAACAAGCCGATCGCTCCGTTGGATCAGCTTGTGAAACGCACCGGCGATCCGATCAAGGGGCGAGTGCTGTTCAATTCGACGTCGACCTGTGCCAAGTGCCACATCGTCAACAAGTTGGGGAAGGAAGTCGGCCCGAACTTGTCGGAAATCGGTTCGAAGCTCAGCCGGCATGCGTTTTACGAATCGATCCTGTATCCCAGCGCGGGGATCAGCCACAACTACGAAACTTACACCGTCGTCCTGAACAGTGGCCTGCAAGTGAGCGGCATTATCACGAGCCGCACGGACGAAAGCGTCTCGGTCAAGGACATCGAGTCGGTCGTGCGGACGATCAAGATGTCGGACGTCGACGAAATCGTGAAGCAGTCGGTGTCCCTGATGCCCGCCGACATTCAAAAGAACATGACGGAACAAGACTTGGTGGACGTCGTCGAGTATCTGACGACGCTGAAGAAGGCGGAGAAGTAGCGTGCCGACCGTGGATTCGATGTCTCTCGGCCTAGGGCACTACTCGGTGCCCGGTCGCTTACGCGTCACGGCTCACAACTCTGCGGTTTTCCCACACCCACATTGACCGGAACCGTGGCTAGCGCCAAGACGGCTGATGGTGTTCACATAGCCCCTGCGCGGATTATTCAGCCTCAACGCCGAATGTGAGCGGTCGAGGAGCATCGACGACGCATCAACCGGCACTACGAACCCGCAATCTCGGAAAAGCCGGGAACAAAACCGCTAAGGAAGTCGTCGCTGGCTCGTCACTCCCTCCGAACACATCAGCTCGCGAGAATTGGGATGTCACAACCAGGAAGCCCGTTGGACGACTGGATTCAGTCCGCCCTTGAGACTTATGAAGGTCGGCTGTTGCAGTTTGCCCGTCGAATCACCGGCAACTTGGAACGAGCCCAAGATGTAGTTCAGGAAACTTTTCTTCGTCTCTGTCGCGAAGACCCCGCAGAACTGGACGGCCATTTGGCGGAATGGCTCTATGCCGTCTGCCGCAACAAGGCCCTGGACGTCCGCAGAAAGGAGAGCCGCATGAGTGCCATCGCCGACGAAACTCTCGAACGTACCCAGTCCGAAGCTCCACAGCCCGACGACATCGCCGAGCGAAACGAGTCCGTGAGTCAAGTGTTGGAACTGTTGAGTCAACTGCCCGACAACCAACAAGAAGTCGTGCGACTGAAATTTCAAGGCGGCTTGAAATATCGCGAAATCAGTGAAGTGACCGGTCATTCGGTGACCAATGTCGGTTTCCTGATTCATCGAGGCGTTTCAGCGCTTCGCGAAAAAATGCAGCGAATCGAAGCTTCGTAACCGTTGTTGCCAAACCGGCCGACAGCCTTTTTGCGACGAATCTTGTGCGACGAATTCAATCGATATTCTCACCACGCATGTGGAGTCTGAACCATGAGTGACAATCCCTTCAATATTGACGACCCCAAGCTCACCGCGTTTGTGCTGGGCGAAATGGACGAGGCGGAACGAGCCGAATTTCAAGAGCAGCTTGACGCCAATGGCGGCTTGAAGTCCGCAGTGGACGAGTTGCGAGAATTCACGGATCTACTCGGGAATTCCTTGACCGGCGAAGCCGCTCCGACACTGACTCGCGAACAACGCCAACAGATTCGATCGGCGGCTCAATCCGGTGCATCGACCCCGGATGCACAGACACTTGCGGCGGACGCCGAATCCGAGCAACCGGTTGCCGCAGCCGATCGTCCTGCAACGGAGACAGTTGTGGTCGCCCGCCAACGGAGTTCCGAATCGCGGGGAACGTGGGTTGCGGGATTGGTGGCGGCGGCTCTGCTGATTGGGCTGGGATGTTGGGCGCTGTTGAGCGCCGTTCCGCAAACGGAGGAGTTGGACGTAGCGTTCGTACCGGATCAAAAAACGATGGCGACGCCTTTGCACTCTGCATCGAAATTAGGAGACGCCAAGACGTCGCAAATTCTCGATGAGTATTCGACCGTCGCGGCTTCGCTTGCTGCGAATGACGATCGAGCGGCAGCCGATGGTCGCATCGAACTTTCGAAGGCGTTGGCTACGGAATCGTTCAAAAACCCCGAAAGCGAATCACTACAGGCCGCCAGCCAACTCGAGGGTCGGAGTGGCGGAGAACTTGGTGGGCGAGGTGTTGCAGCGCCTGGTGGTCCGTCGGAAGCCGGTTTTTCAGGCAAAGCTGGCGGATATGCGCCCGGTCGCGACGAATTCGCACGTCCGCCCGCGAATCGAGCATCAGGACTTCTCCCGCATCCCACCGCGCCTTCGCCGACGTCGGCATCAGATCCCTCCGGACGAGCCCGCTCGAATCGACCTAAAGATGCTCTGGCACTGGACGCGTTCGGCCTAAAACTTGCGAGCCCATCAAAGCCGACGTCTCGTACAAAAGCGGAACCTGAACCTGCACCTGCACCTGCACCTGCACCTGCTCGTGCCCTGCGTCCGGGTCAGTCGCAACAGTCCGCTCCTGCGGATGGGAAACCGGCAAGTCCGTTCAGCGAAGCACCCGCAATTGAAGCCGAGTCTGTCTTGGAGCGGAAGGAGAAGGTGGCGACCAAACAACCGGAAGAGGGCGGCGAATCTTATCAGCAGATCATCGAGAATCCCTTCGTCATCCCGAACTCCGTCGAGACGTCGCGTTCCACGTTTTCAATCGATGTCGACACGGGCTCGTATTCGAACGTTCGCCGCTTCTTGACGAACAATCAGTTGCCGCCGACGAATGCGGTCCGCGGGGAAGAGATGATCAACTACTTCCACTACGACTATCCCAACCCGGAAGACGGTCGCCCATTTTCGGTCAACATCGAAGCCGGCACGTGCCCGTGGAACGCCGAACATCAGTTGGTGCGAATTGGTCTCAAGGGCCGCGAGATTCCCAAAGAAGACCGTCCGCCGAGCAACTTGGTGTTTCTAATCGACACGTCGGGCTCGATGCGTGATCCGTTGAAGCTGCCGTTGGTGCAAACTGCCCTCGGTTTATTGGTCGACAACATGACCGAGGACGACCGCATTGCCATCGTGACGTATTCGGGAAAAGCCGGCTTGATGCTGCAATCCACATCAGGCGAGCACCGAGAGTCGATTCGCGCCGCCATCAGTCAACTGCAGGCGAGCGGTTCGACCAATGGCGGAGAAGGCATCCAGATGGCGTATCGCACGGCCATCGGAAACTTTTACGAAGGCGGTACCAACCGGGTCATCCTCTGCACGGACGGCGACTTCAACGTCGGGATCGACGACCATAATGAACTCATCAAACTGATCGAAGAGAAGCGCAAGAGCAACGTGTTCCTGTCGGTCTGCGGCTTCGGAGCGGGAAATCTCAAGGAGAAGAAGCTGGAGCAGATCGCCAACAAAGGCAACGGCACGTATTCGTACATCGACAGCAAGCGTGAAGCGGACAAGGTCTTCGTCAAGGAAATGACGGGTACGCTCTACACGATCGCCAAGGACGTGAAGATTCAAGTCGATTTCAACCCGTCGAAAGTCGGCGCCTACCGCTTGGTGGGTTACGAAAATCGCCGGCTGGAGAATCGCGACTTCAACGATGACACGAAGGACGCGGGCGAAATCGGCGCTGGACACCGAGTCACCGCGCTGTACGAAATCGTGCCGCCTAAGGCCGTCGCCAAACTCAAGGCCGCGACGGAGGACGTCGCCGATCCACCCAAATACTTCAAGAAGCAAGAAGGAAAAGTGGTCGACAGCAATGAACTACTGACCGTCCGCTTGCGGTTCAAGCAGCCTGATGGCGATCAAAGCGCGTTGATCGAGCAACCGTTGGTGGATGTGAAGAAGCTGGGCATGACCTCGTCGGAATTCGACTGGGCGGTCTCCGTGGCGGCGTTCGGACTGCTTCTTCGAGACTCTCAGTACAAGGGCCAAGCCTCCTTCGATTTGATCACCGAGTTGGCCGCCGGCGCGAAGGGCAAGGACGAATCCGGTCGACGGCAGGAATTCATCGACCTCGTCGCAAGGGCCCGCAAGCTGCTCGGGAAGTGATCCAGCGGGCATTC
>JAQBZS010000285.1 GCA_027622115.1 Planctomycetota bacterium
CGCCGGATGCGGCTGTTTTCTGTGGCGATCCCATTCCGTGGTGCATGTTGCGGTATCAACCGAGGAAGTCGCGAGTCCAACCGGCACGCACCGCGTGTTGTGGTTCAGCTTGGCGATGTGCGCGTCCGTGATGTTGCTGGCGATCACCAATCAAGTCTGCACCGATGTTGCCGTGGTTCCGTTTCTTTGGGTCTTACCGCTTACGTTGTACTTGTTGTCGTTCATTTTTTGCTTTGATAGCGATCGCTGGTATCGGCGATCGATCTTTACGCCTTTGATGGTGATTTCCTTTGTGGGAATCACCGTCGTGTTGTTTGCCGGGGCCAAGGCGTCGCTGCCGATGCAATTGGCTGCGTATTTGGGGGGACTGTTTGCCAGTTGCATGGTGTGTCACGGCGAACTCGTACGCATCAAGCCGCATCCCAGCCACTTAACCGAATTTTATTTGACGATCTCCGCAGGAGGTGCCGCGGGCGGATTGTTTGTCGGCCTGTTGGCTCCCGTGATCTTTTCGATGTACATCGAATTGCATCTCGCGATGGTGGCCTGCTGCGTGCTGTATCTTGCCGTGCTGCATGTCGATCCGGAATCTCGGATGTCCGGCGGAAAACTCGCACCCGTCTGGGTGGCGGCAGTCTTGGCGATTGTCGGCTTGAGCTATGCACTTAATGTTCAGCGGAACCAAGTCGCCGAAGGTTCGATTGCCATCGAGCGGAACTTTTACGGCATGTTGCGAGTCGCGGCGATGCGCGAGGACCGCCCAGGTGAGCTGACCGATCAAGTTTTCATGCAACACGGTCGGACTCGTCACGGCATGCAGTACATGGCGGACGGGAAACGCCAACTTCCCACGATGTACTACGCTCGGCATTCCGGCGTGGGCCTGACACTCGACGTATTGAAGACCGGTCCACAGCGACATGTCGGCGTGGTGGGACTTGGAGTCGGCACGTTGGCGACTTACGCGCGACCGGGCGATCGATTCCGCTGCTATGAGATCAATCCCGAAGTCATACGTCTCGCCACATCACACTTCACATATCTGGGCAACTGCCAGGGCGAAGTACAAACGGTGCTCGGCGACGCCCGCATCTCGCTGGAAGCCGAAGCACCGCAAGATTTCGACGTGCTGGTGCTCGACGCATTTTCGAGCGATTCGATCCCGACCCATCTGCTGACGCGAGAAGCCTTCGATGTCTATCTGAAACATCTCAAACCCGATGGTGTCATCGCCGCGCACATTACGAATCACTATTTGCAAATCGACCCAGTCATTGCGGGAATCGCGGCCGAGTTCGGCTTGCACTGCAAAGTTGTCGAAGCCGCGCCAAAGCCGGCGATCGGAGCCACACTCAGTCGATGGGTGATTGCCACCCGCGATCCGCGAGCACTCGCCGCATTACCCAACGACCGAATCGGCTCTGTCGTCAGCGACCTCGCCGCCGACACGATCCTATGGACGGACGACTGGAGCAATCTGTTTCAGATCGTGCGTTGGACGGAGCCAGCGACAAGCCCAACTCGCGCCCCAGACGCACGCCTAACATCGACACCGGCAACCAAGAACCAACCCGAGTAGATCAGAATCAAAAATCAAAAATTCCCTCGTCTACTTGCGAAACGTGCCGAGGAACGAGCTTCTGAGTTCGTGATTGGTGAATTTATTGTTCAATCCTTCGCCCGTGAAACTCAGAGTCTTTGAATAGGCGGCGGACGAATCGTAGATCTTCGTCAGCGGCTTGTAGAAGACAGTCTCGTTGGTGCAAACGCAATCACCCTTGCGAAGCCCGCGCGTTTCGATCTTGGCGATTTCACCGGCCTTGAAGATGCCGTTGCCGCTGAGATGATCGTTCTTCAACTCGAACGGCACGCTTTGAACCGACGTTACGTTCTTGGCGAGTCCCTTGGCGGAATCCTTGGCAAACGCCACCAGCGCGTCGCGTTGCGGCTTTGAGGCGTTTTCATCGACCAGGATCACAGCCTTGGTTTTGCCGGGTTTCATGCCGAACACCCCGTCGTCACCCAACGTGCCTTGCGAGGTGACCACAACGGCCACACCCAAACCGTTCAACGAGATGTTGTTCCAAGTGCCCTGCTCAACTTTCCAGGCCATCAAGGCTTCCTTGCCGGCCAATTCCATTTCCGCGTTGGCGAAACAGGGGCCGGTGTAGACGTCACAGGTTCTCGATTCCAAGTACTCGCCGCGAATCTTGGCGGCTTGAGACACGGAACACACAACCAAAAGAGCCACTAAAGCACATGCGGTTTGACGCATTGAACAGCCTCCAGAATGCGGATTGTGAACTGGCCCGCGATGTTGCCAACGTGAAACGCGGCCGATTCATCGCGGGGAATCGATTCTGTCAGCCACCTTCAACAGCGTCAAGAAGAAAGGAATTCCCCCGAATTCCCTCGGAAGCAAGGAATTCTGGCGAATTCCACTACGGCAGGTCAGGACACATCTTCCGAACACCGTATGATTCGGCCGCGCATTGGTCCCACCCAAGTTTCGCAAAGCCGAGGAGTGCATGATGCCGAAACCATCCACATTGGTGGTCCACGACGAAAACTGCCTGAAGCACGACACGGGAGCAGGCCATCCGGAACAGCCTGCCCGATATACGGCTGTCATGAACGGTTTGAAGCAAGCGGGGTTACTGGCCAAGGCTCGAACCGCAACTCCCCGCGCGGCCAACTTGGAAGACCTACGCCGGTGTCACTCGGATGACTACTTGAAAACCGCGCAACGCGATGTGAAGTCGGGCATGGACACGCTCAGTACCGGCGATACCGCCGTGTGTCGTGACTCATGGTCAATCGCCTTGCAGGCGAGTGGGGCGGCGTGTTTGGCCGTCGAGCAAGTCCTTGAAGGCAAGGCCAAGAACGCATTTTGCGTCATGCGACCGCCCGGTCACCACGCCACGCCGACGAAAGGCATGGGGTTTTGTCTCGTCAACAATGTGGCGGTCGCCGCTCGTTACGCGCAGGCGAAGCACAAAGTCGGCAAGGTACTGATCGTGGATTGGGATGTGCATCACGGCAACGGCACTCAGGACATTTTCTACGACGACGACAGCGTCATGTTCTTCAGCACGCATCAATCGCCTTGGTATCCGGGAACCGGCGACGCCGATGAAACCGGTCGAGGCAAAGGGCTGGGGGCAACCATGAATCGCCCGTTTCCAGCCGGTTCCGGGCGTCGACAGGTTTTCCAAGCGTTCGAAGAGATGCGGGTGGTGGCCGAGAAATTCAAGCCGGAATTGGTGCTGATCTCGGCAGGCTTTGATTCTCGAATCGAAGATCCGCTCGGCCAGTTTCAGTTGGTGGATCAGGACTTCGCGGACCTCACCGATTTCATGCTGAAGCTCGCCGACGACTTCGCCGACGGTCACGTCGTGTCATTACTGGAGGGCGGATACAACCTCGACGGACTGGCGAAAGCTGCATCGGCGCATTGTGCTCGACTGCTGGCGCATGAATAAGGAGCCTCCATCTGGCTGTACGGACTGTCCCAAAAATTAAAACCAGTCGCCCGCTCGATCCGGAAACGGCGCTGGATGGCATCCGCTGGACGCGGAACTCGGCATCGCCACGGACGGATTCAGTTGGCGAGTCACGGGGATTGGCGATTATTTTTGGTCGTGCCAAGTTACCATCTACCTCATGTGTGCCGGGGTTCGACGAGTTGCCCTTGCAGTCAACATCGTCTCCGGATGCCGCATTTCAGTTGCATCCGCTCATCAGGGGTCGCATCCAATGCTGAGTTTTGGTCGGGCAACTCTCAGGAATTGCCAAGGAATCACGCGGCGTGACGTGTTTCAAGTCGGCGGGCTGAACTTGTTGGGCCTTTCGCTGGCGGAGACGCTCCGTCGCAATGCCGTTCACGCCAACGACGACAAGCCGCGAGGCGACCGATCCTGCATTTTCATCTGGCTCAATGGCGGGCCAAGTCACTTCGAGACGTTTGACCCCAAGCCTGATACGGATGATTCCGTCCGCGGCCCCTACGGCTGCATCAATACACCGGTCTCGGGCGTACGGATTTCCGAATTGCTGCCGATGTTGGCTCAACGGATGGAGAAGTACGCGGTCATTCGTTCCATGACGCACAAGAACAGCGGGCATGGTTCGACAGCCATGCTCACCGGCTTCGACAACAAGCTGGAAGCGTTTGGTGCCGTGGTGTCCAAGTTGCAGGCGGCCGATCGCGCGATGCCGCCGTACGTACATGTCGGCTCGACTCCCGGCGACGGCTCGCAGGTCACGTCGAACATCGATCGCGTCGGCGGCGGGACGCTCGGTTCGGCGTATGGACCGATTGCCGTGCGAGATCCGTCCGGGAAGAAGGTCGTGTTGCCGAACTTTTCGCTGTCCGCCGATATCACGGCCGACCGCTTCCAACAGCGACAGGCACTGCTCGATGTCGTCGAAAAGTCCCGGCGAGAACTGGATCGGAGCCCGGTCGTCGCGCAGATGGATACGTATTATCGACGCGCCATCGAGATGCTGACATCGACGCGAGTCCGCGATGCCTTTGACCTCAACAAGGAACAACCTCGGCTGCGGATGCAATACGGGGCGAACTTTTTCGGCCAGGCCTGTCTGATGGCTCGGCGGCTCGTGGAAGCGGGCACGCGTTACGTCCAGATCAAGTGGTACGACGTGGTGGCGTTTGATGCGTGGGACTGCCACGGTGCGGAACTTCCGGGCATGATGCGCATGGAGCAACAACTGTGCCCACGACTCGATCAAGGACTGGCAGCGTTGTTGGACGATCTCGACGATCGCGGATTACTGGATTCGACATTGATCGTGGTTGCCGGCGAATTCGGGCGAACACCCAAGATCAACAAGTCGGGTGCCCGAGACCATTGGCCACACTGCTTTTCCGCGCTGATGGCGGGTGGCGGGATTCCCGGCGGGACGATCGTGGGTGGCAGCGACAAGAAAGGTGCTTATCCGGTCGAGCGTCCGGTGAGTCCGACCGAGTTTGCGGCCACGATCTACAAAACCATGGGCATCGACACGACCAACGATTTGCGAATTCGCCCCTACATCAACAACGCACTTCCAGTTGGAGAATTGACGGGTGATTAGGATTCGCTGCTGCTGCCTGATCTGGGGCATCGCCGTCACCGCGCTCTCGGTTCCGAGTGAATCGACTGCCGCGGACAAGCTTTCGCGGCCGACGCTGGTGATCTCGTTGACGTCCTTCCGAGACGACAATCGTTACGCGAATGTCTTCCGTTACGAGCTTTCGCCGACGGGCGAAGGCAAGTTCACGGGTAAGGTGACACCCGGCGGCAAGCGGAGCGACCATCATCCATCACTGGGCCAAGACGGCAGCATGTGCGTGTTTGCCGGCGAGGTCGTGGGGGCCGTCAATCAGATCTTGAGCTGGGACTTCTCGGCGAAGAAGTCGATCTTGTTGCCGATGCTCAACAGCAACTCCACGGCGCAAATGGCTCCCTCGTATTGCTCGTCCGCGGGGTTGATTGCGTTTGAGGCGTGGAATCGCCCCGGCAACAGTGGCCGCTGGGACATCTTGTTGTACGACATAGCAACCAAACGCTTTCTCGATTCACCCAGGCTCAACACCGCGAAATTCGACGAGCGAAAACCGGCTCTCAGCCCGAATGGAAAATGGATCGCGTTTACATCGAATGCACTCGGCAGTGAATCGTTGACCGACATTCGGCTTTACGATCGCGAGCGAGCCGACACCATCGCGCTGCCCGGATTGAATTCGACGGCAATGGATTCCGAACCTTCATTGAGCGACGACGGTCGATGGCTGGCCTTCGTTTCGGATCGACCGGGCGGTTCGGGTGTGCGGGACATCTATCTCTATGACCGGTTGAGCCGGCAGCTTGTGGCACTCCCCGGATTGAATTCACCGGGACAAGAGCAATCACCGTCGATCAGTCGTGACGGACGGTTCATCGCGTTCGTATCGGAGCGACTGGACGCCGCCGGTGAACGCGACATCTTTCTTTACGACCGTCTCGCCAAGCAACTCGTTCCGACGCCCGGCCTCAATAGTGCGGGCGATGAGTACGATCCGTGCGTGATCGCGATTCCAGTCCGGTGATACTCCGCCCACCAACTCCGCCCGCACAAGGATTCACATGCCACCACTGACAATCACATTCGTCCGCAACAGGCGAACTGGCCTCACGTGTTCCATCGTAGTCACGGCATTTTTCACCGCGCTGTTTGTCCGAGCTGATTCGATGGCGTTCGCGGCCGAACCTGTCCAGCGGCCGAATATCGTGTTGATCATGACCGATGACCAAGGCTACGGGGATTTTGGTGTCACTGGGAATCCCGTCATTCGCACGCCAAACATTGACGCGATGGCCAAACGCAGCGCGACGATGACCAACTTCTATGTCAGCCCCGTCTGTGCTCCGACTCGCGCTTGCTTGATGACCGGGCGATACAACTATCGCACCCGCTGCATCGACACGTACATCGGTCGAGCCATGATGTCGCCGGACGAAGTCACCGCCGCGGAAATTCTCGGTGGCAACGGCTACTCCACGGGCATCTTCGGCAAATGGCATTTGGGCGATTGCTATCCCATGCGACCGATGGATCAAGGCTTCCAAGAATCGCTCGTGCATCGCGGTGGCGGCATCGGCCAGCCCTCGGACCCGCCCGGAGCCGAAGGCAAGTACACCGATCCCATCCTGTTTCGGAACGGCGTGGCAGAACAGCAACGCGGCTATTGCACCGACGTGTATTACTCCAACGCGCGGGCCTTCATCGAAAAATCCGCCAAACGCAAGCAGCCGTTCTTTGTCTATCTGCCGGACAACTGCCCGCACGGTCCGTTCGACGATGTCCCCCGCGAAGACTTGGCTGCGTACAAGCAACTCGATCTAGCGAACTCGGCCTTTCCGCAAAATCGCGGGCACAAGCTGCCGCGGCAGGCCAACGTGGACCAGCGGGCTCGGATATTCGCCATGATCACCAACGTGGACCGCAATATCGGCAGGCTGTTTGAAACGCTGAAATCACTCGGCATCGTCGACAACACTCTTGTGATCTTCATGGTGGACAACGGCCCCAACGGTCGCCGCTACGTGGCCGGATACAAGGGCAATAAGAGTCATGTTCACGAAGGCGGTATCCGGTCGCCGTTCTTCGTGCAGTGGCCGGCTCAATTGAAGGCGGGACACAAGTCCGACGTCGTTTCGGCGCATATTGATGTTTTGCCGACACTGTTGGACGCGTCCGGCATCGACGTGCCCGCGGGCCTGAAGCTGGATGGTCGCAGCATGTTGCCGATGCTCAAGGGCGAAGCGGTCCACCTTCTGGATCGACATCTCGTCATCCAGTCGCATCGAGGCGATCAACCGGTTCGCTACCACAACTTCATGATCCGCAACAGCAAGTGGAAACTGGTGCATCCGAGTGGCTTCGGTCGCGAATCGTTTACCGGTCCGCCAAAGTTCGAACTCTACGACCTTGCCAACGACCCGTATGAAGAGCACGACACGGCCGCCGCGCAACCCGAAGTCTTGCGGCAACTCAAAACGGAATACGATCGCTGGTTCGACGACGTCGGTTCGACTCGGCCGAACAACTACGCCCCGCCACGAATTCACGTCGGTACGCCGCACGAAAATCCCTGCGTGTTGACCCGACAAGATTGGCGGCACACATCCGGCCGACCGTGGGCTCGAGACTCAAGCGGGCATTGGCTGCTTACGGCGACAGCCGGAAACTACAACATTCGCTGCCGGTTCTCGCCGAGCAACGTGGCAGGAGTCGCCAGGTTGCGGGTCAATGGAAAGTCCACGAAACTGAAGTTGGCGGCAAACGCCACAACCTGCGAATTCACAGGCGTGACAGTTCCAGCCGGCTCGGTGCGGTTGGATGTTGAGCTAACTCATGGTGAAAAAACTCGCGGCATTCATCAGGCCGACATGGAAAAAATGCCATTGGCCGACGGTTAACCAACGCGACCTGATGCGTTAATCTTGCCCAAGAATCTGACCGCGTTCCGCGGTTGTTGATGCTCGTCACGTCACCCTCTAGCCCGGATTATTCACTGTAGGGTGTGTCGAGGTCGTAAACCGTTGGTGCGTCATCAGCAAACCAA
>JAQBZS010000286.1 GCA_027622115.1 Planctomycetota bacterium
CTGCGAAACGCCATTGGCGGAGATCGAGTCGCACACGCTTATCTCTTCACGGGGGCGCGAGGCGTCGGTAAGACTTCGATGGCTCGGATTCTGGCAAAGGCGCTGAATTGCCCGAATTCCAAGAATGCGGTGCCGTGCAACGAATGCGAAGTCTGCACGGGAATTTCACGAGGCAACGATGTCGATGTGATGGAAATCGACGGCGCTTCGAACAACGGGGTCGAGGACATTCGCACGCTGCGGTCCAACGTCAACGTCAAGTCCATGCGGACGCAGTTCAAGCTCTACATCATCGACGAAGTCCACATGCTGTCGAAGGGCGCGTTCAATGCCCTGCTGAAGACGCTCGAAGAACCGCCGCCCAACGTCAAATTCGTTTTCTGCACGACCGAACCGAATAAGCTGCCGGATACGATCCTCTCCCGCTGCCAACGCTTTGATTTCACCACGATCGAGACGTCCAACATCGTCGAGCGGTTGCATCAGATCGCCGTTGCGGAAGGGTATACGGTAGAACCCGCGGCGCTGGAATTGGTCGCGCGCCGAGCCGCCGGTTCGATGCGCGACAGCCAATCTCTGTTCGATCAATTGCTGGCGTTCGGCGAGGAATTGATTACGTCGCGCGACGTCCACAGGTTGCTGGGCACCGCCAGCGACGACCGCTTGATCGAATTCGGAGCTGCGCTGATCAGCCGCAATCGGGCCACCGTTCTGGAACTCTTCGATCGAGCACTCGCGGACGGCGTGCAACTCGGCGAGTTCATGGGGCAATTGATCGAATACTGCCGCGACTTGATGCTGATCGCGGCGGGCGCGGAATCGGTGGGGTTACTGAGCGTCGCCGCCACCAGCCGGGAAGCACTCAGCCCGCAAGCGAAACAATGGGGATTGGAGACCATTGTGGCGGCCATGGAAATTCTGGCCGAGGCACGCGGTCGCATGTCTCGAGTCACGTTTGGCCGGGCGGTTGCCGAGTTGGCGTTGATTCGCGTGTCGTTGCTGCAAGATTTGTCTCGCATCGACGAATTGGTCCAGGCCTTGAACGCCGGAGCCATCAACACGCTCGCGCCGCAAAAAAAAAGTCTAGCGAATCCTGACGTACCGATTGGCAACGCAAATGCGACTGCTCGCCAAGCCGCAGCAACTCCAGTATCAGCCGAAACCCTTCGGCAACCGCCGACACCAATTCGTGAACCAATCGCTGAAGGCTTGAGGCAGCCAGCTCCCCAAGAAAGCGTCGCCTCGCCGGTTTCGCCTCACATCGAGCCCCAAACGAGCACATCGCAAGACTCTCGACCCAACCCGCAGACTGCAACGAGCGTGCCTGTAGTTAATACTGATCATGCGCCACCTTCTCATTCGATTCCGACCTCGTCGGCAGCGGACTCCACAACTCCCGCCGTAACCAGGCACGATCTTGGACCGACGTCGAGGTCCGAGTCGGAAGTGTCGTCAGAGCGTGCGGCACCTCAATCACCGGGCGCCCAAGCGAATTCCGTACCGGTACTAGCAGCCGAGTCGCAGACAACGACAGTGAATGCGCCGCTGGAAGGCTCCACCAGTGCTCCTGAACCGACTCCCCAGCCGACAATTCTGGTTCCATTGGAAGTTGGCCGTGAGTCGGAGTTCCTGGCGCAACTCGTTGATGGGATTGAGGATATGACTCAGACACATGTCCGAGGCGCATCAAAACTAGCAATTTCTGGGCCAAACGGTCTAGAGTTGTCATTTACCAAGAGCTATCATTTCAGTAAAACTTACTGCGAACGACCGGAAGTCAAACTTCAACTCGAATCGGTCGCCTCCAAGATCGCGGGTCAAGACGTCCGCATCTCCCTGAAGCTGATCGCGGACCAGGAAGGTGTGAAACCGCAGCCTGTTCCACAGGTTTCGTCAAAACGCGTGAAATACCCAGATCACGACGAATTCGTACAACAAGCAATGTCAGTGTTTGACGCAACAATCGTTAAAGTCGAGGGAATCTCCGGTCCTGTTCTGAGCGAAGATATGAATCCTTGAACAGGGCTTGACCACAGCAAGGATTAGGGTGATGTTCAAAGGTCTCGGAAATATTGCTCAGATGTTCAAGCAGGCCCAGCAGCTTCAGGGCAAGATGTCTGAAGTGCAGGAAGGATTGGGGCAGCTTCGCGTTGAAGGACAAGCCGGCGGCAGCATGGTTTGCGTCACGGCGAATGGTCAGCAACGAATCGTGGCTGTGAAAATCGAGGATTCGCTGTTGAAGTCCGGCGATCGGGAGATGATCGAGGACTTGCTGGTGGCGGCTACGAATCAGGCGCTTGAGCGGGCTCGGGAAGCCGCCGCCCAGGCGATGACAGAAGTCACCAGCGAGATGCCGGGCCTGAATGAGGCGATGTCGAAGTTTGCGGCCGAAGACGATTCGATCGACGTTTAGTACGTGTACAAGAAAACTGGTCTCGTCGGCTACGGGGCAAACGACGTTGCCTCGCCGACATCCAACGTAGCTACCGTCGCCAGACGGTGGAGGCCGCGCTGCGAAACCACCGTCTGGCGACGGTGGCTGCAAGTGCGCAAGACGACAAGAAGTCGACCACTAGCTCGGATTATTCATGGTCGTAGGGTGATGACGCACCAACGGTTTACGACCTCGACACACCCTACAGTGAATAATCCGCGCTAGCAGCACAACGCAGCAAAGCCGCAACCAAATGGCAAAGTTATGACTCGCGGATACCCAGAAACCACGCATCCCTACGGTGCGGCAGTCGCTCGATTGATCGACGAATTCGCCAAACTCCCGGGGATCGGTCGTAAGACAGCGGAGCGTTTGACGCATCACGTTTTGCGAGTCGATGAGTCCGAAGCGATGGGGTTGGCCACGGCGATTCAGGCGGTCAAGAAATCCATTCGACCCTGCTCGATCTGCTTCAACCTGACCGAAAACGAGCAATGCACGATCTGCGCCGATCCGCGCCGTGACCGCGAAGTGGTGTGCGTTGTCGAGCAGCCACGCGACATCACGGCTCTTGAAGCGTCCGGCGTTTTCCCCGGCGTGTATCACGTGCTTCAAGGGCGAATCTCACCGTTGGAAGGCGTCGGCCCCGAAGACCTGACACTCAATCAACTCATGCGACGCGTCCGGCAAACGGGCGTGCGTGAAATCGTGATGGCGACCAACCCGACGCTCGAAGGGGATGGGACGGCGCTGTTTATTTCGAATCTACTGGCTGGCGAGCCTGTGAATATCACTCGACTCGCTCGCGGAATTGCCACCGGCAGCGTGCTGGAGTTTGCAAACAAGGAAATGCTGGCGGATGCGATGAAAGGTAGACAGAAGTTCTAAGCGGCTTGGCGAAAAAAACAATCCGCCACCTCGGAATTGAAGTAGGTTTCCACATCAAGCGCCAATTCCCAAATCGGGCGGACGTGCTTGTCCTGTTTGACCCAGACCGAGACGACGACGCGCAAGCGTGCGAATCGGACGAACTTGATCTGGATCTGATCAACTGAAATGTGTTTTCACCGGGAACATATGAGTATCGGAACGCGACGATGCAGCTAAACACATCGATGCAGATGAAAATGGGCCAGGTGATGAAGATGGCCCCGCGGATGATCCAATCGATGGAGATTCTGCAATTGCCTCTGAATGCCTTGCAAGAACGCGTGGATCAGGAGCTTGCGGAAAACGTCTTGCTGGAAAATGTCCGCACCACGGACAGTGAAGAAGGCGACATGGATTCCCTTGGCCCGGACGCGGTCAAGGCCCTCGAGGATTCCGCGCAGCAGGCCAAAGAAAAGGACGTCGAAGAGAAGGAACTCGTTGTCGACAGCGACCACAACAACGAGGCGGACTTCGAACGACTGCTGGAAATGTCGGCGGACTGGCCGGAAGACAACATCGGTGCCGGTTCACGCCCGTCCTCGAATCGCATGGATGAAGACGGCGACCGCGCGCACGACACGATGTCGAACATGGAGTGCCGGCCGCAATCGCTGCAGGAGTACCTGTTGGAGCAATTCGCGTTCTTCAAAGTCCCCCAAAACATGCGGGACTTCGGCGAGTATCTCATCCAGAATCTCGACCACAACGGGCGGCTGCAAAGTTCGCTTCCGGAAATCGTCCAGGTTTATGGTCGTCCGATCGATCACGAGGAATCGCAGTACGCTTTGCAATTGGTGCAAAAACTTGAGCCCAAGGGCATGGGTGCTCGCGACTATCGCGAATGCTTGCTACTGCAAGTCGAACATGACACGCCCTACCGCGACGTGATTCAGACGCTGATTTCGTCACACCTGGAAGACGTGGCCTACAAGCGGTATCCGCTGATTCAGCGCAAGACCGGCTACACCATCGAAACCATCAAGTCCGCCGTCGAGGAGTTGAGCCGGATGGATCCCTATCCAGGACGCGGCTTCGAGAGTCGCCCGGTGCAGAAGGTGACCCCGGACTTGTCCGTGGAACAGGACGAAGAAACCGGCGAGTGGACGGTCAAACTCGAGGACGAATACACGCCGCAACTGCGCATCAGCCGGCGCTATTCCGAAATGATGCGGAGCAATCCCAGCCAGCAGACCAGGGATTACATCAAGAAAAAGATTGAACAGGCCAAGTGGCTCATCGAATCGATCGAGTTGCGATACAGCACGCTCAAACGCGTGGCGCAGGCCATCGTCGAACACCAAACCGACTTCCTGGAGAACGGCCCCGAATACATCAATCCGCTGAAGATGCAGCAGATCGCGGACGTCGTCGGCGTGCATGTGACGACTGTTTCCCGTGCCGTGGATGACAAGTGGATTCAATCGCCTCGCGGCCTGTTTCCCTTACGGCGTTTCTTCGGCGGCGGAACACAAACGGCGGATGGGGAAGAAGTGGCGTGGGACAAGATTCGCATCAAGATGAAAGAGATCGTTGACAGCGAAGACAAAGAGAACCCGCTGAGCGACGACGCGCTCGTGGACGAACTGAAAAAGCACGGTTACAGCCTCGCGCGACGCACCGTGACGAAGTATCGCAAGAAGATGCAGATCCCGTCGTCGCGACAACGCCGCGTGTATTGAGCGTGCGGTCGATCGCCTTATATCCCGATGCAGTACAACCGCTCGCTCGTGCGAACATACATCCGGTTGCCGCGGAACACCGGTGTGCTGATGAAGTAGGCCAAAGTATTGCGGCTGACTTCTTTGTATTCGCGACCGGTTTCCAGTACGAGCGTTGTGCCGTCGCGACTGCTGACATAGAGGTATCGACCGGCCACGCACAAGCTTGGCCAAACCGGCTGATGGCCCAAAATCAACCGCTTCAGATAGACCGCTTCGCCCGTATCCGCATCCAACACATTCAACACGTGTTGGGTCGAGACCGCATAGATCAAGCCTTCATGAATCACGGGCGAGGCAAAAAAAGTGCCGCCCTTGAGTTGAGCCGTCCACTTGGTCGCGATGTCGATCTTGTCCGCGGCTTGTGACGGGAACGGGAAGGCGGCCGCGCGGATTCCGACGTAATACGCGATGCCATTGCTCACCACAGCCGAAGCGTCCGCCAGATTCCCTGGGACGCGATCGATCACCTTGCCGTCCGCAGCCCGTAAAACTCGCCCGTTCGCCAGCAAAGCCACATCGACATCGCCGATGCGGCCTCGCACCGCCGAACCCCAGGATTGGCCGTATTTCGTGCGCCAAAGTTGTCGGCCGGTCTTGGCATCGAGTCCCACGATGCCTTCAATGTTGACCACCAGTTTGTCGCCGATCAGCAACGGTGACGACGAATGCCCCCACATGGCTTGCGGATGATCCGGCAAGACTTCAGCCCATTTTCGATGGCCGTCGAGGTCATGGCACGCGACGACTCGGTTGCCGAACACCGACCAGATGTGGCGACCGTCCGACGTCGGCGTCGCGGTGGTGTAGCCGTTGTATTGCTGTTGGGTGATCGGCAGCGTGTATCGCGCGGCAAGCGGCAGCGATTTCAATTCAACTTCCAGCGTCTCGACATGTTCCCGGAGTTGCTCGATTTGGGCGTCGTCTGCGGGTGTGGTCTCGTTCTTGTCTCGAAGTTCCTTGAGCGCGGCCTGGACGGGCTCAAGCTTGGCTCGAACTTTTTGGGCAAGAGCGAGTTCAACTTCGATCGTCTTCCACTGCACTTTGGTCGTGACGTCTTGATACGAATTGCTGCTGCGCCAGAGTTCCTTGCCGTCCGACAAACTGAGGCAGACCAAGTCGAATGGTTCGGAACAGGTGAAGATCTTGTCGCCCACGATGACGGGATGCGCATTACTGGGACTGGACATTTTAGCGGACCAGACCACGTTTTCCGTTGTGGACCATTTCGTTGGTGGGTTGGTCTTGGCGAACACACCAGTACCGTCTCCTCGCCAACCCACAGCGGTTTGAGCGAACGAAACACCCGCAAGCAATTGACAGCAACAAACTGCAAGCAGCACTTGAATCTTCATTGCGCGCACCCTTCGCCGGTACTGGAAACTGGATTATGCCGAACCGCTGCACCAAAGACGGTAGTCTTCGTGACCAGGATATCGAGTACGACTCTGCAAACGCATCGCAATTCCAACGCCTCTGTCACCGAACAACAGGCTCCGTGTCCCGCCAATTTTGCGATCCGCAGTCGCTCAATTTGGGCGTTTCTTGCGGGGCTTTGGCGAGCGTTTCTTGACGGGGGGAATTTCGATGCCGTGCTGCTTCCAATACATCAAATGAAACGTGTTGTGGCCGGTTAATGGGGCGTCCTCATTGACCATGTTGGGCAGCGCGCCGGCGTACCACGTGTCGTAGAACGCATTCATCTTCTTCGCGATTTCCGGATGCTTGGCAATGACGTTGGTCTTCTGCGACGGGTCTTGTTCCATGTCAAACAGGGCATCACGACCGACCAGCCGGAACCGTTGATTCCGAACCGCGAATCCGTTGTCCTGGGACTTCGCCGCCTGGCCTTTCCCCCAGCGTCCCTTATGAAAGACACGGTAGCGCTCTTCCCACGACGCGTTGGCGTCTTTCAGCAGCGGCGTCAGGCTTCTGCCGTGCAATTGATCCGGCTCCTTTGGACTTGCGCCGGTGATGTCGGCGATCGTCGGCAGGATGTCGTAGTGATTGGCGATGCGATCGACGTCGGTCCCCGGCTTCAGCACGCCCGGCCAACGCCAAAAACTGGGCACTCGCGTACCGCCTTCATCGACGCTGCCCTTCTTGCCCTTGTGGTCTCCGTTGTAGTTCGAAGCCGATGGGCCGTTGTCCGTCATGAAGATCAACAGCGTGTCTTTTTCAATGCCCCACTCGGAAAGTTTGGCGGTCAGGCGTCCGACATTGTCGTCAATATTTTCGATCATCCCATAGAAGCCGACCGTGCTCGCTCCGAAGCCGGCCTCGACAAATTTCTTCTTGTACGAGTCCGGAGCGATGAACGGACCGTGCGGAGCGTTGGTGGTGATGTAAGTGAAGAAAGGTCGCTTGCCCTTTTGCGACTCCATCCACTGGATGGCCTGCTTGAAAAAGATGTCGGTGCAAAAACCTTCCGTCTTCACGAACTTGTTGTTGTGGAGAATCGCGGGGTCGAAATACTTGTTGCCGGGAGCGTCGCCGCAACTGCCTGCGTAGGACTGACCGATGCCGCCGGCACCATGAATGAAAACTTCGTCGAAACCTCGACGATCGGGGCGATACGGATCCTGATCGCCCAGGTGCCACTTGCCGAAGATCCCGGTGGTGTAGCCGGCGCCTCGAAGCATTTCGGGCATGGTGGGCACGCCGAGCTTCATGCGTTCGCGCTCCAGAATGGTGTGCGTCACTCCCACGTAAAACGGCACTCGCCCGGACATAATCGCCGATCGAGTTGGCGCGCAGGTCGGGCTGACCTGGAAGCGAGTGAACCGCAAACTCTGGTCACGCAACTTGTCCAGGTTTGGCGTGGCGAGATGCGGGTTTCCGTGGCCGGACAGGTCATAGTAACCCTGGTCGTCGGCCATGATTAAAACGATATTGGGGCGTGAGGCTTGATCGGCGTTAACTGGTTGCGTATAAATTACTTGTGCGACGAGTACCACAACGGCCGAAATGGCCAGTGTAGTTATTCTGTGTAGCAAATGACGCGGGAATGACCGGCGGCAAC
>JAQBZS010000287.1 GCA_027622115.1 Planctomycetota bacterium
TGCAAGTTCTCGGCAAACGCGAGCCACCACTGAGTCCCAGTCGCCCCAGTTCGGTTGCCGGAACAGCCGCGTGTGTGGATACCACGGGGAATCGTCTCGGCCGAGCTGCCAGCGCCAATCCGGTGTGTGACTCAGCAACAGCCACGTCTTCGCTCCGAGTGCGCCGGCCAAGTGCGCGATCGCCGTATCGACGGTGACGATCAAATCGAGTTCGTTGATCACCGCGGCGGTGTCCGCGAAGTCTCGGAGTTCGCCGCCGACATCGACAATCGGAAACCCGGCAGACACATCGGCGATCTTGGATTGAGACGGATCATCGGTCTGCAAACTGATCAGCGTGACTTCAGACAACGACGCCAGAGGAGCAAACGCTTGCAACGAGCATGATCGATGCACGTCGCGAGCTTGTGCCGGATTTCCACGCCACACGATGCCGACCTTGCGAGTGCGCGGAGGCAAGGCCGCCAACACGGATTGCAACGGCGGGCGCAGTTTCGGAGCGGTCAAGTACGGGACTGGGTGCGGGATGGTCTGAGCGTCGGCTTGCATCAAGATCGGCAAAAACGTCAGTGGAATGTGGAAACCAACCGGTGGCAGCACCTCGTCTTCGCCCACGACGACATCGACGGTTTCCAATTCGGCAAACAGTGGCTTGAGCGGTTCGGGACAGAGCAGCACGATTCGCGCGTCGGCTTGGATCCGCGTCGCCGCAAGAAATCGTACGAACTGAATGGCGTCTCCGTAGCCTTGGTCGGCATGGACCAGCAGTGTATTTCCAGTGATGCGTTGACCGTCCCAAAGTGGCTGATCGAACTGACGCACGGGCGAATCGAACAAGTCACGATATCGCGCATATCCCGGCCAACCTTCGGCGTATCGTTCTTGCGTCAACAACGTCGTGGCCAGATTGAACTCCGCCAAGGGAAAATCGGCCCGCAACGACAGGGCCTGGCGAAAGGCGGATTCCGCTTGATCCAATTCGTGCCGAGACCTGAACGCGATGCCGAGATTATTGAACCCGTCCGCAAAGTTGCGATCGATATTGATCGCTCGTTGAGCAGCGTCGATGGCTTCGTCCAATCGGCCCTGCCGTTCGAAGACGAAGCTCAAGCTGTTGTGAACGGCGGCGTGGTCCGGTTGTGCGTGCAGGACTTGTTGATAGGCGTGAATCGCTCCGTCCAGCTTTTCTTGGCGAGCCAATGTGTAGGCCAGGCTGACTCGGGTGTTGGTGTCACCGGGAGCACCCGCCAGAATCTCGCGATACATGGCCTCGGCGTCGGACCACCGCGATTGCGCGGCGACCACGTCGGCGAGCTTCGCCTTCATTTCGGCATCGTCCGAATTCAGCTCCAAGCCACGACGCAGGCATTTTTCAGCGTCGCGATTGAGACCGCGATCCGCCATGAGCATTCCAAGATTGAAGAAGGCCTGACTGTACTCCGGATGGGCTCGGATGACGGTTTCGAAGGCACGGGCGGCTTGTTCCCATTCGCCGAGTGCCTTGTAGGCCACACCCAAATTGTTTTGGGCATCGGGGTCGGCGCGTTCTTCGACGACTGCGGCCAGCAGATCCACGCATTCGCGAAATTCACCCGTTTGCAATAACGCGGTCGCCAGCAGGTAACGCGTTTCCCAGTGTCGAGGTTGTGACTGCGAAACACGACGATAGGTGGCGATTGCCTCGGACAATTCACCCTTGCGATGTTGTTCGATAGCGAGTTCGAGTTCCGAATGGGTGGAATCCACGTGGTGCCTTGCTCGGTTTCTGAAACGGAATTGCGATGACAATTTGCGACACAATCAATGTTGACATTCTTAACCGTTCGCGTCAGGCGTCGCGATCACTCGCCGCCGCAACCAAAAGCGACCACGAATTGGCAGCGAAGGATTCGTGGTCGTCCACGGAGCCCCGCGCATTGCGTTGGCGTGATCGCTATTCTGAGAACCCTTGTGCAAGCAGGTTTGTCGCAAGTATTCGGCGTTCCAATCGCCGAAACTGCAATGCCCAGTTGGATGCCATCCAGATTGATGCCGTAGTCCAAAGTCGGCATCCCCAGTGAAAGGAACTCTCATGAAGAACCGTCGATCCGTGATTGCCGTGACCTGTCTTTCGATCGTAGTGTCGATGAGCCAATTCGCGCGGGCTGAGGACAAAGTCAAAAATGCGGACAAAGTCGAGAAGACGAGCAAGAAAGAGGCCGCTGAAAAGACGGTCGAAGTTGATCTGAAAGGTCTCAAACTCAACGTGCCCGTAAGCTGGAAAAAAGAAGAGCCGAAATCGAAGCTGCGACTCGGGCAATTCGCGCTACCGGGTGTGAAGGGTGAAAAACACGCAGTCGAATTGACCGTGTTCAACTTCGGCGGCGGCGGGCAGGTCGAAGCCAATATTCAGCGCTGGGTCGGCCAGTTTCTGGAAGACGATCGCAAAGTGAAAATGTCCCGGGGCAAGGCCGGTGAAATCCCTTACTTTTTCGTCGAATTGAGCGGTACTTACAAAAAGCCGGACGGTCCCCCGTTCCAACAAAAAACGATCAACGTGCCGGACTCGCGGATGCTGGCGGTCATCTTGCCGGTCGCCGATCGAGGAGTGTTTTTCCTCAAAATGACGGGCGGCGACAAATCGGTCTCCGCACAGGCTGCCGCATTTCGCAAGTCCTTCGGTGGCGACGCTTCGGGAGAGAAAGCTTTGGAATTGAAATAATCGTTAGACTCGCCTTCCAGGAGTCGCTCGCTGTGTTAGTCCATGCGACCACACGGTTTGCGACGACGGAATCGGACCGGCGGAAACGACCGATTGAGAACTAAATCAAGGCCGCAAACGGAGTTATCTCGCTCCGCTTGCGGCCCGCTTTTTTTGAGGGGATTACCTCGAATCTCACACGTGTATAGCCACCGTGCCGATAAAAGACTGAACCCTAGGGAAGAGGCTTATACCTCAAGCGGTCGGCTCGAACGTTGGATACCGAAATCGCCAACTCGAGCCCCTCACTACGCGAGAAGTTCAACATGAACGCCAACGACTAGTAGGAACGACATGGTGGGGCCGGGACATAAAGTGATTCTTGTTGCCGTCGGAGTTCTGGTGGTCGGGACTTACGTCGCGATGCAACAGACGACGATCGATGCGCAAGAAAACGCAAAGGAGAAGCCGGGATTCTTTGCCCGATTCAAGCTCCCGGCACCCAAGTTTCCGTGGGGACGGAAATCGTCGAACGCCAAGAAGACTCAGCCCAAGCAAGCCATACAACCGCAAATCGAAGTCAAAGTGTCCGGTGCGGAACTTGTGGGGAACTCCCAACAATCGACATCAAATCAAATCGACTCACGATCGACGTCGTGGCAACGACCAACGGATCCAACTCGCTCGAATGACGATCCAGGCGGCGGATTGCATTTGCGTCCCGCTTTTGCGTCGCCTTCGCAAGACGAACGACAACCGTTTTCCCGCACCGATCGCGACTGGCAAAGTCCGCGCGTGAATGCGTTTGGGCCAAGGCCGGCATCCACTGGGTTCTCAAATCCGTCAAATTCCACGCATCCGCGAACCAGCATCGCTTCCACGCCGAACAACCCCATTCGGATTGTCGGTGATCAGCCCACACACGGCTGGCGGCCCACCTTTCAAGAAACTCTGTTCCAGAAACCGGAACGAAGCAAGAGAACGCCGGCCGCTCCACGCAACAAGCAAGAGCAGCCGGTTGCCGATGCCGACCCGATCAACAGCCCGAAGCCGATTCCGCGCACGTTGCGCGTGCCGATCGACGCTGTCGACGATCGCGGTCAAATCGAAGTGAATAATCAGGACGGCAAGATTTGGCTGGTCGTTCGAAACGCGCCCGTGGGTGACGTGTTGGGCGTCTTGGCCCAGCAACAGGGATTGAACATCGTCACGGGACAGGACGTTTCGTCGCGGATTTCCGTCACGCTGTCGGCGGTATCATTCGAAGACGCGCTGGATGGAATCATGGCCGTGGCGGGCTACACGTGGGTGCAGCGCAACAAGATCATCTTGGTGACTCGCATTGACCAAGCGACGAAACTTTCGCCCAGCGCACAGGGTCGAGAAGTTCGGGTCTTTCCGCTCGATTTCGTAACGTCAATGGAGATCAACAAGGTCGTCACCGGTTTGTTGTCGCCCGTTGGGCAATCATTCGCGTCGCAGACTGATCCTAAAAATAATCGCCGCGCCAAAGAGTTGTTGGTGATTGAAGACCTGCCGCAGTATGTCGAACGCATCGCAAATTACATCGCGCAAGTCGACATGCCGCCGAAGCAGGTGATGATCGAAGCCCATATTCTGCAAGTCACCCTCCAGGATGATTCGCTGCACGGCATCAATTGGGCGGCCGTGGCGGAAGCGGCGGGCTCGCAGGTTTCGTTCGCCACCACGGGATTCGCCAATCCACTCGCCACACCCGCGTCGTTTTTCACGATCAACGGCACCGACATGAACGCCGTGCTGGAAGCCCTCAAGACGACAACGGACGCCAAGACGCTCGCGAAGCCGAAAGTTCTAGCGACGAACGGCCAAGAGGCACGAATCCAGATCGGCCAAAAACTGGGCTACTTCGTGACCACCACCACGCAAACCAGCACATTGCAAAACGTGCAATTCCTGGAAACGGGCGTGGTGCTTCGCGTCACTCCATTCATTACGTCGGACGGCAGCGTGTTGATGTCAATCAAGCCGCAGGTCTCAACCGGTTCCGTCAGCGAGTCCACCGGGTTGCCCTCGGAAGAGACCACGGAAGCGGACACGACCGCACTGCTGCCGAACGGTCGCGGCATGGTGATCGGCGGTCTGATCAACGAGAACGACGTCGAACTGCAAAGCAAAGTCCCGCTGCTCGGCGACATGTGGTTGGTGGGTCGCATGTTTCAACGCCGCACGATGAGCAAGAAACGGAATGAAATCATCATTGTGCTGGTTCCGCGAATCGTCCCATACGGTGTAGCGGCGTGTCGGGAGGACGAGATTGCCGTCGACCGCACGAGCACACCTTTGCTGGAAGGCCCGCTGCGCCGAGTCCACCGACCGTGGGAAGCGGATCTGCCGGACGCGATGCACGACCCGCGTCAATTCCGCCTCGACCGTTTCCCACATTTCTGGCGTAATCTCTGGGCACCGTTTCCGCATTCGCTGGAGTACTACATGCCGACGATGTCCGATCAGAATCCCTGGATCGTGGAAACGCATCGAGCACACAACAGCTTCCCACCGCAGTGGTTGCACGAGGATCAACACTCGGAAGTCCACCAGGACACGTCCTGGTACGACGACGAAAGCATCCCAAGCGCGCCTGCCGCGACCGGAACTTAACGCGACGTAGAGCGGAACTTGTTCCGCTGATGGCACCGGTCGCAGAGGCAGACGAGCCAGCGCGACAGTCGGCGTAAACGTCGTCGTAGTCAAATCCGATCGACGGATGACTTGCGACTGGTTGGTGCCGTCCGGTTGACCCATAAGTCGTACACGTTGACGAATTCCACCGCATCCCAAGTGAAGGTGGGTGTCGTGTCGGCTGTCTGTTCGCCGCTGGTCGGCGATGTCACCGTGGGACGCGCGGGCACCGGCAAGCTCACATTGAACTTCTTGGGGCGGTCTGGACTCCAGCCGCTACGCACGCCGTTCCAGCCTGTTGTTTTGATCTGCCACTGGAAGTTGTGGTCGTCAAAGACCGGCGACCGAGAAAACTCCGAGATAAACAACTGCTGGTCTCGAATGACCGCCGTGTCACCCGTGGTCTTATTGTCGACCCAGATTTCGTACTTCACGCCGCCGGGAACGTCGACCCAATCGAAGAACGGTGACGCGTCCGTGATCTCGTCCACTGGACCGAGCGTCGTCGCCAGTCCGCTCGCCACCGTGAATTCGAACACCGGGCTTACAGATCCCAGCGGTCCGCCGCCGTCGTTCGCCTGGACGCTCGCGCGGTACGTTCCGGGTGCGAGCGTGGCGATGTATTCCGACGTGGTCAGCCCGGAAACGGACTGCACCGGGGTATCGCTCGTGTCGGTGATGTCGAGATCATAAGATGTGGCTCCCGTCACGGCGGTCCACGCGATGGACGGAAGGCCGTCGTCTCGGCGGGATGCAAGATCACCGGCGACGCGGTTTCCGTGATTGTGAAGTTCACGACACTGAACTGCCCCAGCGTTGGCCGCTGGGCTCGGACATACAGTCGATAATCGCCCGGTAGCAACACGTTCTTCGGCACAAATTCCGTCGATGAAACGGCTTGTCATTGCGAACGCGATTTTTGCGTTACTTGCGTCGCTGCTGACATCGGCAGTCGCTGACGATCCGCTGCGGCAGTTTCGCGTGTGGGCGACGAGTTGTTCGCACGTCCCGGCTGACATTCGCCGGGGACGGGAAAGCCTGGCACTCGCAATCCGTCAGTCCGAAGGAGCGGTCACAAATGCTCCGCAATTCGAGTGGGATGTCATGCTCGATGCCGGCGACCTGTCCGCTCATCA
The DNA here is from genome assembly GCA_027622115.1 of Planctomycetota bacterium. GTDB lineage: Bacteria > Planctomycetota > Planctomycetia > Planctomycetales > Planctomycetaceae > JAQBZS01. Next base: position 6,478 of record JAQBZS010000287.1, read on the forward strand.
GCAGCCGCCGGGCGACAAAGACGGCAAAGAACTGATCCGTCAATATCGAGCAATGACACGGCACCGGCGCGAGCAGGTTTACAACGTCCCCGGTAACCACGATGCCCCGTACTACGATCATGGTCCGGGGACGTGGTTCCGCAAGTGGGGCGATCCGCTCGGCGAGAACACTCGCTTTTCCGGTGTCGATCCGAAACGTCGACCGTTCCCGGTCGAGGGCAACTGGGAGCGATACCGGTTCGTGGCCGGAAACATCCTCTTCCTGATGCTGGCCGATCGGAACGATGCCCCCGAACCCGTCGGTCGTGGGCACAGCCGAGATAGTCGGTCTGGCGGGTATCCGGCCGGAGCCGTCACTCGCGCCACGTTTAACTGGTGGAGACAGCAGGTGCTGGAGAATCAGGACAAGATCATCGTCACGATGCACCATCACGCGCTCCGAGATACCACGATCGCATCCGGATTCGGCGAGGGGAATCCCAGATACCATGGCAGTTCGGGTGGAGCGGAGGGCTCGTCGTATCTTTACTACCTGATCGAAAACGACGATCCAGACGACTTCCGTTTCATTAAGGACGCGCACGTCTTCGAGGACTTCCTCGATGCTTATGACAAACAGCATGGGCACGGTGCCATCGACCTTTGGATCGCGGGTCACACGCACGTGCATGGGCCGGACGACAACTGGGGCGATAAGACGATCACCGAGACTCGGTGGGGTGTCGGCTTTCTTCAGGTTGCCGCGTTAACGGTCCATCACGGTGGCACACATCCAATGAGTCGATTGCTCACGTTCTCGGATGGCGAACAGCTCGTGAAAGCCGCCGTCTATCTCCACGACAATTCTTTCAAGAAACACTCGGTGGGCTGGTACGAACCGGCGACAAAAACCTTGCCGCTCAGGCACAAGTTTCAGGCTCCACCGCCGATCAAGCCGATGGCCCCGTTTCCGGAAAGTGCCGAGTTCTTCAACAAGCCGTATCCAGGTTCCGCTTCATCCAAACCGGTAGTTTCGCCACGCACGGTGAAAGTTCTGCCGTCACCGGACCTCGCTGGTCGCTGGAAACAGACCGGAGCGGGGTCAGTCCACATGGAAGCTCTGTTGCGGGAAGACACGGAGAAGAAGATTGCTCACGCACCGTCGCTGATCGACGACAGCCCGGCTAATGGTCGACAGTCGGCACGCTTCAATGGCGAGCAACGCCTGCGTCTTGGTGCGGTCTCGATGGAAGACTGGACCGACCTCACGGTCAGCGCGTGGATTCGGACAACCAGCAAGTCGGTCGGCATGCGGATCGTCTCGAAGGATCGGATCGGGACGCCCGGCAACTTCATGCTGTGGCGAGACCTCAAGGGGGCCTGGACCATGCAGGCCTGGGACGACAGTGCTCGACGATGGTCTGTGGCCACCTGGAAGTCGGACGTGCCGAATGACGGTGAGTGGCATCTGATCGCGGGCGTTGTCGATTCGAGTCAAGGTCGTGTCGGCCTGTTCGTCGACGGTCAGTTTCGGGGCGAGGCGAAATGGACAGCCGAAAAGCTCCATGATTCCGACAAGCCGGACCTCGTCATTGGAGCCGACTCGGACGAGAAAGAATTCGGACACACGTTTCGTGGGATGATTCA